>JAIQFT010000004.1 GCA_020073185.1 Terriglobia bacterium | reverse complement strand
TCTGCGCCCGGGCGATGACCGGATGCGGAGTGACGCGGTCGGCGCGTGGATGAAGAAAATCGTGCCCGATCAGCCCGGAGTGGAGCGCGTGCTCGAAATCGGTTCGGTGGAGCAGGTCACGCTGATGTTGACGGAGAGGGAATCCGCCGATCTCGTCATGCTGGCGCCGGGCCTGGGGTCACTGCTGTCGCAGGTGGTGCGCCACGCTTCCTGCCCGGTGATGATCGTGCGCTATGCCATCCCCATGATCCGTCCGAAAAGTCTCGGAGCGACAACACCAGCTCTTAGCTCTTAGCTGTTGTTAGCTGCCGGCCAGGGAAAAAGCGCCGCGAGAAACCGGCCACAGGTTCGGGCGTGGCCGTCTCGTTCTTGGCTAAAAGCTAAAAGCTAAAAGCTAAAAGCTTGTTCACCTCGTTGCCGCCGTCGCCGGCTGCGCGGCAGTGACCGCGGCGAACGCCTGATCCAGCATGTGGATTGCCTCATCCACGTCCGCCTTGCTGATGTTCAGCGGCGGCGACATGCGGATCACGTTGCCATAAAGCCCGCCTTTGCCGATGATCAGGCCGGCGCGGCGCGCCTCCTCCAGCACCCGGTTGACTTCCGCCGCCGCCGGTTCCTTGCTCTTGCGGTCTTTCACCAGTTCGAGGGCCTGCATCAGGCCCATGCCGCGCACGTCGCCGATGAGATCGTATTTGTCCTTTAGGCCTTCCAGCCCCTCGCGGAAATGCTTGCCGACGGTGTGGGCGTTGTCCATCAGGCGATCTTCCTCGATCACGTCAATCACCGCCTTGGCCGCGACCGAGGTAACCGGATTGCCGCCGAAGGTGGAGATTTGCAGTCCCTTGAAACTGCCGGCGATATCCGATCGGGTCATGGTCAGGCCGATGGGCACGCCGTTGCCCAGCCCCTTGGCGGCGGTAATGATGTCGGGAGTGACCTCCCAGTGCTCGATGCCAAACCATTTCTTACCGGTGCGGCCCCAGCCAGTCTGGACTTCGTCGCTGATGAAGTCGCCGCCGTACCTCTTCACGATGTTGAATACGATCTTGAAATACTCCGGCGGAGGGGTGATGAATCCGCCGAGTCCCTGGATGGGCTCGGCAAAGAAACCCGCGATCGCGCCCGAAGTTGAGGTCTGGATCACGTTCTCCACGTCTTGCGCGCATTTGACCCCGCAATCGGGATAGCTGAGACCAAAGGGGCAGCGGTAGCAGTACGGATTGATGGCGTGCACCACGCCGAATGCGCCCGGCAGCGACGCGCGCCAGCTCTGGATGCCGGTGAGCGACTGCGCCGTCTGCGAACGCCCGCTGTAGCCGTGGCGCAGCGCAATAATTTCGAACCGCCCGGTGTGGGTGCGCGCGGCCTGCACGGCGGTTTCATTCGCCTCCGTGCCGCTGTTGGTGAAATAGGATTTGCTGATCTCGCCCGGAGCGATCTGCGCCAGCTTCTCCGCCAGAACGACGATGGCTTCGTTGGGCAGCACGGTCGAGGCATGCTGCAGCTTGTCAATCTGCGCCTTGATCTTGGAGGTGACGCGCGGGTTGGCGTGTCCTACGGAGATGGTCACGATGCCACCAAAGAAGTCCAGGTACTTGTTGCCCTCGGTGTCCCACAAGTACTGCATGGAGGCGTGATCGGTGACCAGCGGATCGGTGAAGTAAGTGGTGACCGACGGAAAGAGGTACTGTTTGTATTTGGCAATGATTTCGTCTCGAGTCATGTGTGCCTCGCAGCGCAATTCGCAAACCGGGAAATATAGCACTGGGAATAGCCTTTGGCCATTGGCGGTTGGCTTTTGGCGCTCGGTCCCGGCTTGATAACCAATTTAGTAATGCCTCCGGCTCGTTACTGTTGTGAGCCACCCCCTCCATCAATGCAGAGTCAATAACATACGCACGGTATCCCGGCGGTAACTCACGGTTGCCGAGAAGTTGGAGTATGTACTGCGAAGGTAATCTTAGAGGGCGATATGACGCAGCATTTTTGTTGTCACAAAAGTCAACGTGGTCGAGGCGGTTGAATTATCGAGGGGTGGCGACGGGGATACAATGTTTGCTCGGTGGTCATGACCTGCCCCCAAATTCCGCACGGCTTCAACTACGAGAATCCTAGCTTTGAGCGGTCCCCTTTTTCTGTTACACCTTCAAGGTGAGTCTCCGGCGGTCTGTGGGCCTGTCAGATCGCCTCCAACAGCGATCTGACAATCGAACTCACTCGGTGTCCGTTCCCCAAGGGCTCTGTGAGGACGACTCTTCGCAGGACCCGATCACGCGATCGCGCGATGAAAAAAGTTCTCATCGTCGGCTGTGGCGCCATCGGCTCGCTCTACGCCGCGCACCTGGCGCGCGTCGCCGAAGTGTGGGCGCTGGTGCGCCGCGAGGAGCATGCGCGCGTCCTCAATGACCGCGGCATTCGCGTCACCGGCTATGACAGCTTCGTGGCGCACGTCCGCGCCACTGGCGACCCGCAGCAACTTCCCGAGTTCGATCTCGCCATCGTCGCCACCAAGGCCACGCACACGCGCCAGGCGTTTGCTCCGGTGGCGCGCCTCTGCGATCGCGCCGCCGTCATCTCTGCGCAGAACGGCCTGGGCAGCGAAGAAGTGCTGGCGGAACTCACGCGCGGGTTCGTCATCCGCGGCACCACTTTCATGAGCGGCACCCGCCACAGCGATTGCGACGTCGAATTCGAACTCGACCAATACACCTGGCTGGGCCCATTCGAGCCCTGCGCCACACCGTTTTCGCTGGTGAAAGAATCCGCCGGCCTGATTGTCGCCGGCGGCCTGAAGGCGGTGGCGCTGGAAGACGCGCGCCCCGCACAGTGGTCCAAGCTGATTTTCAATGCATCGGTTAACGCTGTCTCCGCGCTCACGCGTTTGCCGCACTCGCCCGAATTTGCCGACCAGCGTTCGCCCGATGCGCTCGGCCACCTGCTGCGCGACCTGATTGATGAGGGCAAGCGCGTGGCGGCGGCGTGCGGCGTCCCGCTGCACGAAGATCCGTGGGAAATGAACAAGATCGGCGCGCCGACAAACCATCCCACGTCCATGCTGTTCGACGTGGACCACGAACTGCCGACGGAGGTGGATTACCTGTGCGGCGCCATCGCGCGCGAAGCCGGGCGCGCCGGCGTCAGCGCGCCGCTGCACTCCTCCATGTGGCGCCTGATCAGGAGTCTCGAACTTTCGTGGCAGGAAAAGCGCAAGAAAGCCACGCAACGGACCTGAATGTGGAACCCATGCCGTACCCCAATGACACCGCCAAGCTCGACCGCGTCGCGCCCTCATGACCGAGCACCAGCTCGACGCCATTGTTGCCGCGCCCACCCGACAATATGATGTAGCTCACCAACCACTGGTGCAGGAAGCACTTCCGCAGAGGATTCTCCAGAGGAACAAGACGCATAGAATCGTTTGTGCGCAGTGTATGTGAAGCGGGAAGGCTTGTCCAACGTGCGTTTTGGTGCATCCGGAGCGGAGTGCGTAACATCTTGCTTCAAGTTATGACGCGCTACTCATCCTTGGAATCGCTCTTCAAGCAGGCCCTGGGCCTGAGCCGCCGTCCGGTGGCGGTCATGTCCGCGCAGCAACCGCCCGCGGACATGACGAAATTTTCCGGCAGCGTGCCCTCGGGCTGCAGCTTTTGGCGGATGGCCGCCGACGGCCGGTCGTTCTACACCGCGGCCAGCGACCATTACAACTGCGCCATCGGGTGCTACACGCACAACATCCCGTTGCCGCCGGAGCGCGAAGCCGAACTGGGAACGACCGTGCAGTTCATGACCTCGATCGGGTACATCCGGCCTGAGGACGTGCCCATGATCGCGCGCCTGGCTGCCTCACCGTCGTACCTGGCCTATGCGCCGCTCGGCGATGCGACGTTTGCGCCCGAAGTCGTCATCCTGGTCGGCAAGCCGGGCAGGCTGATGCTGCTGCAGGAAGCCGCCGCGCGCGCCGGCGTAAAGACGCAGCCGTCGCTGTTCGCGCGGCCGACGTGCATGGCGATTCCCGCGGCTCTGTCGGGCGGCATCACCGCGTCCAGCGGGTGCGTGGGCAATCGCGTCTATACCGATCTTGCCGACGACGAGCTTTACGTCATGGTTCCGGGCGCCGACATGGAAAAAATCGCCGGCGAACTGGACACGATCGTCGAAGCTAATCGGCAGTTGAACGACTACCATCGCCGGCGCAAGGCGGAGCTGCTGAGATAGGCGTCAGGCTTCAGTCTTCGGAAATGCGCAGCACGGCGGCGCCGTCGATGCGGCTGTGTTTCAGCGCCTGCAGTGCCTGATTCGCCTGCTGGAGCGGGAACGACTGCACCTCGGTTTTCACCGGCACCTCGGCGGCCAGACGCAGGCAGTCGCGCACATCGTCGCGCGTGCTGTTGGCGGCGGAGCGCAGCACGTGTTCGTGGTAGAGCAGATCGTAATTCATCGCCGGAATCTGGCTCATGGAGATACCCGCGAGCGCCACTGTCCCACCCTTACGAAGGTGGCGCAAGGCCTCGGGAACGAGCGAACCGGCGGGAGCAAAGATAATCGCGGAATCGAGTGCCGCGGGCGGGGGTTCTTCCGCCGTTCCAACCCAGGAGGCGCCGAGCTTGATCGCCAACTGGCGATGCGCCGCGCCGCGGGTGAATACCAGCACCTCGCATCCGAGATGGCGCGCGATTTGCAGCACGATGTGCGCCGAACCTCCGAAGCCATACATCCCGAGCCGCTCTCCGGGACGCACATTGGTCAGCCGCAAGGAACGGCAGCCGATCACGCCGGCGCAGAGCAGGGGCGCGGCGTGCTCGTCGTCGAATTGCGGAGGAATGGAGTAAGCGAAATCCTGGCGAACGATTACCGCCTCGGCATAACCGCCATCGACGTGAAAGCCGGTGAAGTGCGCATTGTCGCAGAGATTTTCCTGGCCACGGCGGCAGTACGGGCAATCTCCATCGGTGGAATACAGCCAGGGAACGCCGACGCGATCACCCTCGCGGAAGAGCTTTGCCTCGGGACCGGTCGCGTCCACCACTCCCACAACTTGGTGGCCGGGAACCAGGGGCAGCTTCGGCAGTTTCAGATCGCCCTCCACGATGTGGAGGTCGGTGCGGCACACCCCGCAGCAGCGCACGCGCACGCGAATCTCGCCGGTGCGCGGCTCGGGCACGGGAAGCTCGCGCAGTTGGAGCGGGTTCTGCTCGGCGGGAAGCGGTCGATCGAGCACCATGGCGCGCATCATGAGCGGGAGTGTAACAAAAGCGAGTAGCTGGCAGTTAAGCTGGCAAGTCGGCATTTGACCGGCCGCGAACTTGATCCTGTCCCTCGGACCGACTACTCGTCACGGCAGCCAGCTTAGCCACAGCCAGCCAAACAGCAGCGTGGCTACGGTGACCGGCAATCCGACGCGGAAGTAGTCCCAGAAGCCGATGTGCACCGCCGGACGCGAACGCTCGACCACGATGATGTTGGCGATGGAGCCGGTGATGGTGAGGTTGCCGGCCAGCGTGCTGGCCATGGCGAGCACGAGCCAGGCGTGGTGGGGATTCTGAAGTCCTGGGGCGAGGGATTTCAGCAGCATGACGGCGGGCACGTTGCTCACGATGTTGGACAGTGCCGCGGTGACCACGGTCAGCAGGCCGGCATTGTGCAGATTCCAGCGCTGGGTCACTTCCAGCAGCAGCGTCGTAAGCCCCACGCGCTCGGCGCCGCCGACGATGAGAAACAGCCCGACGAAAAATACCAGCAGTCCCCAGTCTACCTCGTCGTAAACCAGGCGCGGCTCCAGCGAGCGGGTGATAAGCAGGATAGCCGCACCGACGGCCGCCACCAGCGCGGGCGGCGCTCCGGCGATGAAGCAGATGAGCACGCCGGCGGTCACGAGAACGGGTTTGCCAAGCGAGCGCGCGGGTTCGTGCGTGATTTCCACTACAACACCTCCGCCGGCGTTTGCGCGTTCACCATCGCCGAGCATGTGAAGCACCAGCCAATCGAGCAGCAGGCCAATGATGGCGATCGGGCCGAGATGCGCGATGAACGAGCGGTAAGAAATTCCGGAGAACGATCCGATGAGAATGTTCTGCGGATTGCCGGTTATGGTAGCCACGCTACCGATGTTCGACGCGGTCGCGACCGCAAGCAAGTAACGTACCGGCGGAACATTCATGCGGCGCGTAACGGTCAGCACGAACGGCACCATAACCAGGCAAATGATGTCGTTCACAAAAAACGCGGATAGGATTCCGCTGGTGAAGATGACGGCCGGCAGCAGATGGCGGCGTCCCATGCGGGCGACCGCCAACTCAGCAACGCGGTCGAAGAAGCCCGCCAGGTGCAGGTTCCCGACGATGAGCATCATCGAGAACAGCAGCACGATGGTGGCGAGGTTGATGTAGTGCAGCGCGTCGCCGGGACCAAGAATGCGGAAGGCGAACATCAGCACGGCGCCGATGATTGCCATTCCGGGCCGGTCGATTTTCCAGCCGGGAAATTTGCCGATGGCGAACACCAGGTAGCTGGCGAGGAAGATCAGGTATCCGGCGATGAATTGCGCGTCCGAGAAGGCGTGGTGCATGTGGGAAACACAGGATAGCAAGCGATTTGTGATTTGGGATTGGGGATTTGCGATTGGAAGCTGGTGGTGGGTAGCTGGTAGCCCGGCTTCTGAACCAGCCATCAGCGACGAACTACCCGCCGCCGGGCTAGAACGCGAACAGATAGGAGAGTTTCACGAACACCTGGTTGCCGAGGTCGGTGACGGCGAACGGCGCGCGGCGCTGGCGGTTGTAGCCGACATAGAGCGCGCTGCGGGCGGTGAAATCGTAGGCGAAAAGCGAGTTGATGCTGAGATCGTTGCCGTGGCGATCTTTGGCATATTGCGCGAACACGCGGGCGCGCGCCTTGGTGGTGAACTGGTAGGTCAGGCGCGAGATGAAGAAGCGACGGTACTGGAAATGGCGGCCGTCCAGCAGGTGCTCGTCAATGTGGATGGCGTTGAGCTCCCAACGCAAGTGGCGGCCCAGGCGGGCCGTGGACTGCAGTTGCAGCCCCTTCATCGAGCCGTAAAAGTTCTCGTTAAACTGCACCATCTTCTGGGTCTGGAACAGCAAATCGAAGTACACGCGCCGGCTTTGGTTCGAGGAAAGTTCCACGAGGTAGATGGGCTCCGAATAATCGCGGGTATTGGCCAGCCGCAGGAAGTCGGGAGTGAAGATGAAAAAGCGCGTGCGGTCATAGGAGCCGCGAAAGTGCGCCTGCCAAAAATTCTTGAACTGGGCTTTGAAATCGAAATAGGCATTGGAATCCTCCAGTTCGCCATGAGTGCCGTTGCTTTCGTCGTAATTCAAATTGAAGAAGAGCTGGCGGACGCCATAGCGATTGATGAACGGCTTCCAGGTCACGTTCTCCCAGCCGATCCAGCGGTCCACCTCGGGCTCGAAGCCGGTGTGGCTGAGGTCGGTCTTGTCCCCCAGGAACTTGCCGCCCGTGTCGTAGGTGAAGCGGTCGGAGTCGTAGATGAACTCCGAGGTCCATCCCAAGTGCTGCGCGTCCACGCCGGGATGGGCGTCGTTGGTGTTGACCATGGCCTGCGAAACCCAGCGGATGTGCTGCCCGGAGAGAATGCTCAGGTCCACCGCGTGCGTGCTCTCGTTCTGTCCGATACTGCCCGCCTGCTGCCGGCGGTTCACGGTCATGAAGCCGAACGCGGATTTCTGGAGCAGATCGTGTTGCAGGCGGAGCACGCCGTAAAAGGTTCCCGGCGCTTGCTGCAAGGTCTGGGTTGCGGGATCCACGTAATCCTGGGCCTGGGTGAGCGCCTCGAGCGCGCCGATGGTCCACGCGCCCGATTTGCCGGTGATCTTGCCACCTTCGAGAATGCGCTGCGGTTCGCCGTCCGGCATGGGCGCCCCAATGCGCCGCGAGAAGAACAGTTGCAGCGGAGTCTGGAAGTAGTTGGCCCCCTCGGTGAAGAACTGGCGCTTCTCGGGGAAGAAGATTTCAAAGCGCGAGACCTCGGAGGTGAACTGGTCGGCCTCGGTTTCACCGAAATCGGGATTGAGGGCGAGGTTGGCGGTCAGGTTTTGCTTAAGGCCGTAACGCGCGTTGAGGCCTCCGTTGAACGTGAACTTGTTGAGTTGCGGCTGGCGCCCGTCGGTGCGGTCGGCGCCGCCGGCGAAAGGCACGAGTTCGAGATTGCGTCCGACGTGAATATCCTCCAATCCTGTCAACACGCCGGCGCGCGATGGCTTCATGAACCCTTCGAAGCGCGGCACCGGCACCCAGAAGGCGAACTCGTTATCGCGCAGCCGCTCGCGTCCCAGGTTGATGCCCCACTCCTGCGAAGACGCCTGCGCGATGCGGATGGACTTGAAGGGAATCATCACCTCCGCCGACCACCCCCACGATTCGCGCGAGACCGCGCTGGACCAGATGCCGTCCCAGGTCAGGTCGATGGTGCCGAAGCCCTGGCCGCCGCGCGATTCGTCGAAGGTGCCGTCAAACTGCACGCCGGCGGCGGTGACGCTGAAGAAATAGCCGGTGCGGCGGTCGTGGAAAGTGTCGAGCAGAATGTCGGCGGAGTCGGAGCCGCTGGAGACGTCGCGGGCCACGAAGTGGTAGTTGATTCTGGCGGGATCGTCCTCAAAGCGGAAGCCGAAGTAGATGTTGTTGTCGTCGTAAAAAATGCGCGCCTCGGTGTGCCGGCTGACGGGCGCGCCTTCGGTGGGCGAGGTTTGCGTGAAGTTGGTGATTGGCTCCAGGGTCGCCCAGATGGGCTCGTCGAGCTTGCCGTCAATCTTGATGTGGGCGCCGTTGATGCGGCGCACGCGGATTTTGTAGCTCTCGGAGTTACCGGCCAATTGGGCGCCGGCGTGAACCGGTACCACGGCAAGTGACACCAGCGCGACGGTGAGGGCAACCAGCGAGGGACGAATCATGATGAAACGACCGGAAAGAATACAGCAGCCCTGCACGCGAGCGCAGTATTTTGCCCGCGCCGTAAAAACTTTTTACAGGGGCGAGAGTCTACATACAGGGTGATCGGTTGTCGGTTTTCGGTCGTCGGTATGCTGCTCGGATACCCGCCCGAAACGAGAGGTTTTCATGAAACGCAGATTCACCGTGCTCCTCCTGCTGGTCACGCCGCTATGGTGCGCCGCGCAATCCGGCGATCAACCGGCCAACAACGACAAGCCCGCCAGGCCGGAAACTCAACCGCGTCGTGAGGGCCGCGGCATGCGCCAGGGCGTGGCCGGCGCCATCGCCGAGATCAAGCCCGATGGGTTTACCGTGAAAACCATGGACGGCAAGACGGTGACCGTGAAGGTCACCGCCGATACGCGCTTCAGCAAGGATCGGCAGCCGGCGAAGCTGGCGGACTTCAAGCCCGGAGATGTGGTCATGGTCGGCGGCGAACCGGCGGGCACTGACACGTGGACGGCGCGCTTCGTCGGGTCACGGCAAGGCATGGGCCAAGGCAACATGCAGGCGCTGCGCGAGGGCATGGGCAAGCAGTTCATCGCCGGCGAGGTAAAGGCGATTGATGGCACCAAGCTGACCATCGCGCGCGTGGACGGCGAGACGCAGACCATCCAGGTGGACGAGAATACGTCGTTCCGCAAGGGGCGCGAGAGCATCACGCTGCCCGATATCAAGGCCGGCGACAAGGTGTTTGGCCGAGGCGCGGTGAATTCGGCCGGGGTATTCGTGCCGACCATGCTCAACGTCGGCGAGATGCGGATGATGATGATGGGTCCGGGCGAAGGCCAGCGTGGGCAAACGCCGCCCCATCAGCCGCCGCCGAACTAACTGAATTGACAAAACTTTACCTACTTTTTACGCCGCGAACGCAGCCGAATCGCTTACCTTCGGGTTAGTACACAAGTCTGCTGTTTCACCGATGAAGTTTTTTCCAAACATTCGGCGACCACTACGATGGCGCCAAACTGTGTGGTCCGCGTCTCCGGCCCGGGGGCTTGCACAAGTGGGCGCGCTGGTGTTGTTGGCGACAGCGTCCGCCTTGGCGCAGGCGCCCGCTAACTGCGATCTGGCGGGACGCGTCCTTGCCGGCGGCGTTCCCCTGCCCGGCGTTTCCATCTCGGCCTCCAATTCGCTTACCGGCAAGAAGGCAGCCACGTCAACCGATGTGAGCGGCGCCTACATTCTGGTGGCGCCGTCCAATGGCCGATACGTGATCCGGGGCGAGCTTGCCGGTTTCGCGCCCGTGACCAAGGAATTGGTGGTGAACGCGGCGAACTGTCATCCGCGCGCCGACCTGGAAATGATGTTGCAGTCGCGCGCGCAGGCCGAAGAGCAGCGGCAGCAGCGCCAAACGCAGCAGCAGGTCGCAGGCTTGGCAACACGCGGATTCCAGAATCTTTCGTTGGCGGCGGATCCGGCCTCCGCCATGGAGCAAGCCGGCGGTGAGGGCAACATCGGCAATGCCACCGACCTGAGCGGGATGCCGTCGCAGGCGCTGAATCCGGATACGGCCACCGAGTCGGTGGCAATTGCGTCCTCCAACAACGCCGCGCAGACCAACGAGATGATGTTCGGCGGCAACGATGAGCAGTTGCGCGAACGCATCCAGGAAATGCGCGAACGCGCGGCCCGCGGCGAAGGAGGTCCGATCCTGATGGGCGGACCGGGCGGGGCTCCCGGCATGGGCGGTCCCGGCGGAGGACCGGGCGGATTTGGAGGTCCCGGCGGCGGGCAAATCATTCGCCTCGGTGGGCGGCGCGGATTCAACTTCAACAAGCCGCACGGCGCGCTGTTCTACTCCGCCAGCGATGGCGTGTTCGATGCCAAGCCGTACTCGCTGACCGGTCAGCCCACGGTCAAGCCGGATTACCTGCAGCAACGATTCGGCGGTACCCTGGGCGGGCCGTTGAAGATTCCGCACATCTACGACGGCGGGACCAAGACGTTTTTCTTCCTCAATTATTTTGGCAACCGCTCGGACAATCCTTACGACGTCTTCTCCACCGTACCCACGCCGGCGGAACGCGCCGGTGATTTTTCCGGCGTGACCACGCGCAACGGCGCCCCGGTGCAGATTTTCGACCCGGTGACGCACCTGCCGTTGCCCAACAATCAGGTGCCCGTCATCAATTCCGCCGCGCAAGCGCTGCTCAAGTTCATTCCGCTGCCCAACGAGCCCGGCGATTTCCAGAATTTTCATTACGTCACCTCCACCGCGAACAGTAATGACAATGTGAATCTGCGCCTGATCCACAATTTCGGAGCTTCGGGAGGGCCCTTCATGATGGGACCAGGCGGCGGCGGGCGCGGAGCCCGCGGGCCGCGCAATAACCTGAACTTCGGAATCCACTGGCAGCGTTCCGACGCGGTGCAGAACAATCCGCTGCCGACGATCGGCGGACGTTCCAAGTCGAGCGCACTCGACGTGCCGGTGGGCTGGATTTACGGCAAAGGCCGCCTGACCAACATCCTGCGTTTCGATTTCAACCGCCGCAATTTCTCCACTAACAACCTCTACGCCGGGGTGGAGAACATCGCGGCCCAGGCGGGAATTACCGGCGTGTCGCGAAATCCGTTTGATTGGGGCTTGCCGGGGCTCTCATTCACCAATTTCGTCGGCGTGAACGACATCACTCCGCTGGCGCGCCGCGACAGCACCTGGTCGCTCTCCGATTCGGCGATCTGGCGCCACGGCAAGCACAACGTGCGCTGGGGCGGCGATTTCCGGCGCATTCACCAGAACCCGCGGACCGACAAGAACGCGCGCGGCAGTTTCATCTTCACCGGCCTGTACACCGCGCAATACGTCAATGGCGTTGCGGTACCGGGGACGGGCTTCGATCTTGCCGACTTCCTGCTGGGCCTGCCGCAACAGGCGTCGGTCCAATACGGCGTCAACGACTACCACTTCGCGGCGAATTCCTGGGACCTCTTCGTCCAGGATGATTGGCGCGTGCGAGGCAACCTGACGATTAATGTCGGCTTGCGATATGAATACGTGTCGCCGTTTACGGAAGAAAATCATCAACTCGCCAACCTCGACGTGGCGCCCGGGTTTGTCGCCGCGGCGCCGGTGTGCGCGGCCACGTTCGGCGCCTGCACCGCGGTAGGACCGTACAGCGGGGCGTTTCCGGCGACGCTGGTCAATCCCGATCGCAACAATCTGGCGCCGCGCCTCGGCATCGCCTGGAAGCCGATGACCAAGACGGTGGTGCGCGCCGGTTACGGCATCAACTACAACACCACGCAGTACGCCGCCATGGTGCAGAACCTGTCGTTCCAGCCGCCGTTCGATGTCACGCAGACCAACATCGGCACCGTGACCAGCCCGCTCCTGCTGCAGAACGCGTTCAGCGGCGTGCCGCCCAATGCCACCACCAACAATTACGGCGTGGCACGCAACTACCGCTTGGGGTACGTGCAGATCTGGAACCTCGACATCCAGCGCGAACTGACGCGCACCATGGTGCTGAATCTGGACTACAACGGGAGCAAGGGTACGCACCTCGACATGCTGCGGGCGCCCAACCGCCTGCCGGGGGGCGGGTTGCGCATCGCGGGCGTGCAGCCGTTTCTGTGGGAGACTTCGGACGCGGATTCAATCATGCACGGCGGCACGGTTCGCCTGCGCAAGCGGATGTCTAGCGGCCTGTCGATTGGCGGCAGCTACACGTATTCGAAGTCGATTGATAACGCGTCGTCGATCGGCGGCGGGGCCGTGGTGGTGGCGCAGAACGATCTCGATCTCGCCGCCGAGCGCGGGCTCTCCAGCTTCGATCAGCGACATCGGCTGACCGCGGATTACGTTTACGAGTTTCCGTTTGGCACCAACAAACGCTGGCTTTCGACCACCACGCTGGCGTCGCGCATCTTCGGCGACTGGCAGTGGAGCGGTAATCTGAGCTTCGCCACCGGGTTGCCGTTCACCGCGCGCGTGCTGGGCAGCTTCAGCGATGTCGCCAGCGGGGTCAATGGCACGCTGCGCGCCAATGTTACCGGCCAGCCGATTTCAATGCCTGATCCCACGGTCGCGGAGTGGTTCAATACCGCCGCGTTTACCACTCCGGCGGCGGGAAGTTTCGGCAACGCGGGGCGCAACACGATTGAAGGACCGCACACGTTCTCCATGAATATGGCCATCGCCAAGACGTTTACCATGGGCGACACCAAGGGCCTGGAAGTGCGCCTGCAAGCCACCAACGTGTTTAACGCGCCGCAGTTCACGACCATTGATGCGATCGTGAATTCGCCGACCTTCGGGCGGGTAGTCGGCGTGGGCGGCATGAGGAAAATGCAAGTTCTGGCGAGGTATCGGTTCTAGATATTTGTGATTGAGTGATTTGGGATTTGCGATTGGGCGCGAGTGGGTGGAGCGGGGATTTAGCGAACGGGTGGAGCAGGGCTTTAGCCCTGCAGAAAGGGTTTGGCACGGCTCGGCTTTAGCCGCTGAGGTACCTGTCCCGATGTACTCCAGGGGCTAAACAACCGCCGGGCTGAAGCCCAGCGCCACCCGAGAGGCGAGAGAATTGGTTCAAGAGCGCACATCCCGAATTGCAGTTGTTATGCTGATCGCGGCCATGCTCGCGCCTTCGCTGCCCGCCCAACAGCAGAGCGGCGCGTTGTACCGCTTCCGCGTCGAAACCGACGTGGTGCTGGTGAACGTGGTGGCTCGCGACAAGAACGGCGACATCGTGCGCGGCCTGAAGAAGGAAGATTTCACCGTGCTGGAAGACGGCAAGCCGCAGCGTATCGCCAGCTTCGACTTCGAGCAGGCCGAGACGCAGGCCGTGCCGCAGCCCGCGCAGGCGGTGCTGGTGGCGCCGCACACCGGGCCAACCGTGCCCGCGGTCAAGCCCACCGACAAACTCGAATTCCGCGACCGCCGCATCATGGTGCTTTTCTTCGATGTCACCTCGATGCAGCCGGAAGAGATCGAGCGGGCGGTGCAGGCGGGGCAGAAATTCGTGGACCGGCAGATGACGCCCGCGGACATGGTCGCCGTGATGTCGCTGTCAACCTCGCTGCAGGTCAACCAGGACCTTACATCGGACCATGACTTATTGAACAAGGCCCTGGCGCGGCTGAACCCATCGAGCAGCGGGGGATTCGATGCTGGAATGACTGGCGATACCGAAGGCACCGCCGATACCGCGCAACCCTTCACGCCCGACGACACCGAGTACAACATCTTCAACACCGACCGGCGTTTGGAAGCGCTGCAGTCGCTGGCCGAATCGCTGGCGCGCATCGAGCAGAAGAAATCGGTCATCTATTTCAGCAGCGGCATGGACAAGACCGGGATCGAGAACCAGTCGCAGTTGCGCAATGCCATCAATCGCGCCGTGCGCAGCAACGTCGCCATTTACCCCATGGACATGCGCGGCCTGCAGGCGATCATCCCCGGCGGCGAAGCGCAGCAGGCCAGCCTGCGCGGCACCTCTCCGTATTCGGGCGCGTCGGTGCGCAACGCGTTTGATTCCAACTTTTCCAGCCAGGAGACGCTGGTCACGCTGGCGGCCGATACCGGCGGGCGCGCCTTTCTCGATTCCAACGACTTCAATGCCGTCTTCAAGAAAGTGCAGGAAGACACTTCGGCGTATTACGTGCTCGGCTACCGCAGCACCAATCCCGCGCGCGACGGCCACTTCCGCAAGATCACCGTCAGGACCTCGGCGCCGAACATCAAAATCGAATTTCGCAAGGGCTACTACGCGCCGCGAGATTTCGCCCACTCCAACAAGGACGACCGCGAGCAACAACTGGTGGATGAACTCAGTTCCGAGCTCTCCTCGACAGATCTCGACGTGTTCCTCTCGGCGGCGTACTTCCGGCTAAGCCAAGATCGCTTCTACGTGCCGGTTTCGCTGGTGGTGCCCGGTTCGGAAATTCCGTTTACGCAAGCCGGCGACAAGGACAAGGCCTCGCTCGACATCATCGGCGTGGTGCGCGACGAACTGCAACGCCCCGTGGGCAACGTGCGCGACACGGTCAAGCTGAACCTCGACGAATCGCAGCAGGTGCGCCGCAAGAACGTGCAGTATCAGGCCGGATTCACTTTGCCGCCGGGCAAGTTCCACCTGAAGTTTGTACTACGCGAAAACCAGAGCGGACGGCTGGGCTCGTTTGAGACCGACGTCGTCATTCCGGATTACAAGAAAGAAAAAGTTCCCATCAAGCTCAGCTCGGTGGTGATGGGCACGCAGATTCAAAACGCCGGCAAGCGCAAATCGGACAACGTTCTGGCGAAAGATGGCGCAGAGTTGATTCCCAACGTGCTGCACGTCTTCTCGCCCGGCCAGCACCTCTATTTCTATTACGAAGTGTATGAGCCGGTGAAAGACACGCGCGCCGCCGATAAGTCGAAGCAGATCCGCCTGCTCACCAGCATTCAGTTTTTCCAGGGCAAGGTGAAGGCCTTCGAGACGCCGCTGGTGGAAGCGCGCCAACTCAGCGCGCCCGAACGCAAAGCGGCGGTGTTCCAGTTCGACGTGCCGCTCAACCAGCTAAAGCCGGGGCTGTACACCTGCCAGGTAACGGTGATTGACGACGCGGCGGGGACATTTGCTTTTCCGAGACTGGCGCTGCTGGTGAAGGGCGAAGCAGCGAAGGCAGCGGCAACGGCGGGCGGGGAGTAGCCTCCACCGTGATTTAGGCTGCTGGAGTTGCATCACATCCCCTGCAAAAAAAATAATTTACGATATCGGCGTTATCGTCAATTTAGAGCGAAGACAAACGTCGTTGTAGTGCTTTGTCCCGGCCCGTCAGTCCGCACCAGGGTAAGCCTATTTTCTTTCCTAAACCTCATAGCCGAAAGTGCCGTTGCTACAAGTGGAATTCTATCCTTGTAGCCCATCGCCTTGTGGACTGCTCCGACGTTTATCTCAACTGTGGGGTTACCAGCAGTGCGCGCGGGAGCCACGTAACGGTCACGAGCCAGCTTTCTAACCTCATCCGCCATCGTTGGCGCTTGCGTTGGCATATGTGCGCCCTCCTACGAGCGAGCATAGCATTCATTACCCCGCTTCCGGCAGAGTGACACACCGGGAGTTCCGATTCGAGATCGGTTACGATCAGCCCTGTTCACACCAATCAGATCGGCGCATAATGCGTTCCCCGATGAAACAATACATTTGTGGAGGCAGTCATGACTGGTCTGGGCAGAATCCCGCTTATTATCATCATAGTCGTCCTAGCCGTCGGTAGCTTTTCGGCATCGGCTCAATCGCGGCCAGCCGTGATTAAACCGATTCGCGTTGAGCTACTCAACCTTGGGATGGACAAGAACGAAGTGTTGGTAGGTCTTGCTGTGGACTACACGTTGGAGAAAGAAGACTTGCCAGCACCGGACAGAGAAGTTGGGGTCGTGGAAGAGAAGACACCGAAGGCCGACAGTACGTGGTACGAAATTGGTTTTTCTAAGAACAAGGTTGATTCGATCAACGCTCATGTGCGGCCAATGCTGTACGGAGATGCCGTCCGGCTGGCAAAAGAACTGTTCTCCCGACTGTCTATTGTTGCTGAACCGCCGAAGAATCCGGACAAAGTCAGTTCCTTAATTAACCAGAAATGGGCAGTCCTAACAGTTGGCTTACAGCAGATCAATCTCGGCGCGGAAAACAAGCAGCAGATCTTCTTCAACATCGAGGACTCCGCCTTTGTAATTGAGATCACGACGAAGGAGGACGGGGCGGCATTTGTCCACTTGCGGCGCGTCAAGTCAGCATCCCAACAGCCGTCAAAGCAATAGATGTTGTGAAATCGCCCTATCGCACGTTAGGGCATTCGTGTCGTCCCTGCGGGACTCTGAGATATTGTCTGAGCTTTCCCGGCACTGACGTGCCGGGCTAGGTTCTGGAGCCCTGCGGGTTCGGTCTCTGGCAGCTTCAATGATTTCCAACCATCTTAAGTGTGGTAGTCCGCATTGATGCGCACGTATTCGCTGGTCAGGTCGCAGGTCCAGAACGTCGCGCCCACTCTTCCGCGGCCCAATGTGACGCGAACATCGACCACCGGCTGGTTGAGATAGGTGTGCAGCATATTTTCGTCGAACCGCACGGCCACGCCCTTGCGGCAGACGCGGTGTTTCCCGAAGAAAATGTCCACCTTCGCCGGATCAATCGCCACCCCGGAGTAGCCGACTGCGGCCAGCACGCGTCCCCAGTTAGGGTCGGCGCCCGCCCAGGCCGTCTTCACCAGCATGGAATTCGCGATCGCCTTCGCCACCTGCGACGCCTCGGCGTCCGAACGCGCGCCATCGATGCGCAAGTTCACCACGTGCTTCACGCCTTCGCCGTCGGCGACGATCTGTTTCGCCAATGACTCGCAGACCGCCTGCAGCGCCGCGGCAAAATCCTTGCGCTTGGTCGGGCCGGCCGCTCCACTCGCCAGCAGCAGCACGGTGTCGTTGGTCGAGGTGTCGGTATCGACATTGATGCGGTTGAAGGTGACGTGCACCGCGTCGTGCAGCAGTAGGTCCAATTCGCGCGGAGCGGCCTCGGCATCGGTGAACAGGTACACCAGCATGGTTGCCAGCCGCGGATGAATCATTCCCGCGCCCTTGCACGCGCCCAACAACGTGGCCTTTCCGAAGCGAGCGGAGGCGGTCTTCATGCGCGTGTCGGTGGTCATGATGGCGCGCGCGAAGTTTTCTGCCCCGGCGACGGTGGCTGAACGAGCGGCGAACAGTCGTGGTATGGCGCTGACCAGTTTTTCGGCCGGCAACGGCACGCCGATAATGCCCGTCGAAGCCGGGAAGATTTCCTCTGGTGCGCAGCCAATCGCCTTGGCGGCGGCGCGGCACACCTGGTCGCACGCGCGCCGGCCCGCTTCGCCGGTGGCGCAATTTGCGTTTCCGGAATTGACCACCACCGCGCGCACGCGCCCGCCAGTCTGGCGCAGGTGTTCTCGTCCGCATTGCAAGGGGACAGCGACCACGCGGTTGGTGGTGAACATCGCCGCCGCGTTGGCGCCGCTGGGTGCGAGCGCCAGCGCCAGGTCGGGCGATCCCGAAACCTTGATGCCGGCGGTGGTAGCGGAAAATTCAAATCCCCGCGGAACGAGGATTTCCGAGGCGAGCCTCATGATTCAGCGCGGCCGATCTGCACCAGGGTGGCGATGGCCGACTGACGCTCTGGACGCAGTACGAGGTCAACTTCGCACGTGCTCTCGGAAGCCTCGGCACGCGCCTCCGCGCCGGCGTGGATCATCGCGGTTTCGTCACAGCGGGTGAACATCGGACAGTTGCGGCAGTCCTTGAAAATTTTGTCGGGCAGCACGGCGTGCGGTACCTCGACAAATCCGAGCCGCCCGAAATATTGCGGCGAGCGCGTGAACAGGCACACCTGCGCGACCCGATGCTGGCGCGCCTCCTGCAGCAGCGCGGACACCAATTTGCTTCCCGCGCCCTGTCCCTGCGCAGCCCGCGCGACGGCGATCGAGCGCACCTCCGCCAGGTGCTGCCCATAAAGATGCAGCGCGCCGCAGCCGATCACGTTGCCCTTCTGCTCGACCACGGTAAAGTCGCGCACGTTTTCGCAAATGTCGCCCATCGTGCGCGCCAGCAGGATGCCCGAGCCCGCGTATGCCTCGATCAGCGCGTGGATCGCCGGCGCGTCCGGCAGGGTCGCTTTGCGGGTCCGAATGTTTCCTTTGCCGAATGCCATCAGGGTTTCTGTGCCACCGCCGCAGGTTGCGACTTCACCTTCGATTCGACTTCGCTCAGTGCGCGGTCGAGCAGCTTCACGCCTTCATCCACCTGCTTTTCGTTGATGATGAACGGCGGCAGGAAACGCAGCACAGTGTCGTGAGTGCAGTTGATGATCAGGCCCTGCGCCAGCGCCGCATCCACCACGTCCTTGCCGGGGACACTCAGTTGCAGCGCCAGCATCAGGCCGATACCGCGCGCTTCCGCCACCGACGGATGTTTCGCCTTCAGCGCGTCCAGCTTCTCGCGAAAATACTTGCCCACGCGGCGCACGTTCGACAGCAGCTTCTGGCGCCGCAAAGTATCGATAAAAGTTATGGCCACGGCGCACGCCAGCGGCCCGCCGCCGAAGGTGGTGCCGTGCAGCCCGGGCTTCATCGCCGCTGCCACGTGCTCGCGGGTCAGGATCGCGCCCAGCGGCAGTCCGGACGCCAGCGGCTTGGCCAGCGCCAGCACATCCGGCATGACGCCGAACTTCTGAAACGCGAAGTAGTCGCCCGTCCGCCCCAGCCCGCACTGAATCTCGTCGGCGATCAGCAGCGCGCCGTGCTTATCGGCAAGCCTGCGCGCGGCGGCGAAAAATTCCGGCGTCACCGGATTGATCCCGCCCTCGCCCTGCACCGGCTCAAGGAGAACGGCGCACACACTGCCGTCAAATTTCTTTTCCAGGTCGGCGACGCTGTTGAACTTCACAAAGCGCACGCCCGGCAGCAGCGGTTCGAACGGCTCGCGATATTTTTTCGTCGCCGTCGCCGCCAGCGCGCCGGCGGTGCGTCCGTGAAACGAATTCTCCATGGCGAGAATCCGCCACGCCGGTTTGCTTCCGTTCTTGCCGTGCAAACGCGCGTAGGCCCGCGCCAGCTTGATCGAGCCCTCGATCGCCTCGCTGCCGCTGTTGCAGAAAAATGCGCGCTCCAGCCCGGAGAGCTTGGTCAGCCGCTCCGCCAGCGCGCTCTGGTAATCGTGATAGAAGAGGTTGGAAATGTGCACCAGGCGGGGCGCCTGCTTGCGAATCGCCGCCACAATCGCGGGATGGTTGTAGCCGAGCGCGCACACGCCGATCCCGCTCAGCCAGTCGAGATAGCGGCGGCCACAGTCGTCCCACAGATAGCAGCCCTGGCCGCGGCGAAACAGCACCCGCTTGCGGTCGTAGGTGGGCAGCAGAAGTCTGGCTTCCGCCTGCGCCACCGCCTCGAGATTCACGATACCAACTCCGTTCCTACTCGGATTTCACTCCGCGTGAGCGCTTCCATCTCGACGCCCGGCAAAATGTGGACCGACCCGACGCCGCCGGCCAGAGCGCGCTCGCATGCTTCCAGCTTGGGCAGCATGCCGCCGTGGATGATCCCCGCTTCCCGCAGCACCGCGATATTTTTCGCCGGCAGCACACGAATGACGCAGCGGTATGCGTCCCACACGCCGTTCACATCGGTGAGGAACGCGAGCCGCTCGGCCTGGCACGCCACCGCGCACGCCGCCGCCATCTGGTCGGCATTAATGTTGTAGTACTCGCCGTCCTGTCCGAGCGCCAGGCTGGCGATCACCGGCACCGCGCCGGCGGTCCAGATGGCGTGCAGCCAGCGCGGATCGACCGAGGAAATCTCTCCGACATATCCCAGGTCCGCGCCGCCGTTGACGCGCTTGCGCGCGCGGAAGCTGAGACCGTCGCCGCCGCAGATGCCGATCGCCGGCTGGCCCAGCTTGCCCAGCGCCCCAACCAACTTCTTGTTGATGCCGCCGGCGAGCACCATCAGCGCCGTGTCGCGCGTTTCCGCATCGGTGACGCGCAATCCACCCACGAATTCGCTCTGCTTGCCGAGCCGTTCCAGCATCCGCGTCAGAGCGATGCCGCCCCCGTGCACCACGGCCACCTGGTCTCCGCCTGCAACCAGTTCGAGAATGCAGCGCGCGCAACGCTCCACCAGCGTGGCGTCGTCCAGCAACGCGCCCCCGATTTTGATCACCAGCCTCAATGGATCGCTCCGGCGGCATAGCTGGCCTGCGTGGCCGCCGAAACGTAGGCCGCGCGCGGGAAGCGGCTGCGCGTCGCCGGCACGGGCACCAGTCCCTCGCGCTCGTCCCAGCCGTACATCAGGTTCATGTTCTGCACCGCCTGGCCGGCCGCGCCCTTGATCAGGTTGTCCAGACACGACACCAGCATCAGCCGCTTGCCGTCGGGCGCCAGTACCCAACCGATATCGCAGAAGTTCGAGTGCTGCGAGTGTTGCACCTCGGGCAGGCGCGGCGGCGCGAAAATGCGCACGAACGGGCTGCGCGCGTAGAAGTCGCGGATCAGTTCTTCCAATTCCGACGCCGTGACCGGGCGTTGCAGGTGGGCATAGATGCTCGACAAAATCCCACGCCGGATGGGCAGCAGGTGCGTACTGAACGCCAACTGCGCGGGCGCCAGTTGCAACTGCTCCAGGATCTCGCCGGTGTGGCGATGGGTGAACGCCGAGTACGCCCGGAAATTCTCCGCGGTCTCGACGAAATGGGTTTGCGGGGTTGGCGACTTGCCCGCGCCCGACACCCCGGACTTGGCATCGCACACCACGCCGTGCTCCACGTCGAGCAAGCCGGCCTGCAGCAGCGGCGCCAGCGCCAGGATCGCCGAGGTCGGATAGCAGCCCGGGTTGGCAACCAGTTGCGCATCCGGCAGCCGGTTGCGGCACAGTTCCGGCAAACCGTAGAGCGCCTTTTCCATCAGCGCGTCGGACGCAGGCGAGCCGATGTCCTTGAAACCGTACGCGGCGGCATACTGGTGCGTGCGCAGTCGCCACGCGCCGCTCAGGTCAATGACGCGCAGCCCGCGCGCGATGGCTTGCGGTACCCACTCGCGCGAGACTTCGTGCGGCGTGGCCAGATACAGCAGGTCAACCCCGCGCTGGTGCAACAGCCGCCAGGAGAACGGGTGGATGGGCACGGCGGTGCCGTCCACCGGAGAAATGATTTCGCCGGGCGCGTTGCCGTCGTCGGTCTCGCGCGACAGCAGCAGCGGCGGCTTCATGCGCGGGTGCTGGAACAGGATGCGGGTCAGCTCCTGTCCGGAGTACCCGGTCGCGCCGACCACGGCGGATTGTAATTCTGCGCTCATGAGCAAGCGGGCAACTTCGCGGAAGAATAATTATGCATCCAATGAATATTTATGCATTATAGGCGGACGGTGTCAACCCTAAAATCAGGCTTCTGGCTTCGGGTGCTCGCTCGGCACGCGAACGCCGCACGCGCCATTGTGCCCACCGCGGAGACACGTAGAAGAAAGGTCGATCTCAGCGCCGCAATGTCCCTTGGGACGAGAGTTGCATTGCCGACTTCCAGGACTTGCGCCGATGTGCCCGGCTCAGTCTTGTCCCTTTTCGCCTTGTGCCTTGCGCCTGAAGCCTGAATCCTGAATCCTCCCCGCGGCCTGCCGCATCCTAGCTTGGAGGCCGCAGTTTGGAATGCCCGCCGAGTCTTGGTCTTTTTCCTGTCGAGGCGTATACTTAGGAGCGACTGCTGTGTCGGACAGCTTCGGCGACGATATCCAGTGGGCGTGAGCCCACTTTTTATTTGAGCTGTCCGCACCGCGCCAGGGCAGAGCAGGAGAATGGCGATCGACGAGCACGTGCGGCAAATTGCCGAGCGCGTCACCGCATCCCAAGGTCTCGAACTGGTGGATGTCGAGTTCCGGGGCGGCGGCAAGGCGCGCCTGCTCCGGCTGTTCATTGACAAGCCGGGCGGTGTCACCCACGAGGATTGCGCCTTCGTCAGCCGCGAGGTGGGCACCATCCTGGATGTCGAGGACGCGGTTCCGGGCGGGTCGTATACGCTCGAGGTCAGCTCGCCTGGGCTGGATCGCAAGCTGATGAAGCCCTCGGATTTCGAGCGTTTCGCCGGCAGCCGGGTTCGCCTGATCACGCGCCAGCCGGTGGAGGGCAGCCGTCACTTCGAGGGCCGGTTGCAGGGCCTGCAGGCTGGACGCGTCGCGCTGGAAGTCGGCAGCGGGAAAATTCCGGCCCACACGGTCGAGATCGATTTGGGCAACGTCGAACGGGCCAACCTGGTCCCCGAGTTTTGAAGAGGTCGTTGGTCGTTAGTCGCTAGTCGTTGGTCGCAGGCGGCTTCGATCAACCGGGCTTTTCTGGCCACCGACCAACGACGAACGACAGGATGTTTTATGGCGAGCGAGCTTTACAACACGATTGACGCACTCAGCCGCGAAAAGGGCATTGATCCGCAGATTGTGGTCAGCGCCGTAGAAGACGCGATCGTTGTCGCCACCCGCAAGTACTATAAGACGCAGGAAAACCTGCGCGCCGAGTTGGACAAGGAGTCCGGCCAGATCCGGGCGTTCGTGGTCAAGCAGGTAGTAGAAGGCCGCGACCAGATCGAAGATCCGACCAACCAAATCACGATTGACGAGGCCCGCCGCCTTGATGCCAGCGCCGAAGTCGGCGGCGAACTACGCATCCCGAAGGCCACCGATGTGCTCGGGCGCATCGCGGCGCAACTCGCCAAGCAAGTGATCTTCCAGAAAGTACGCGAGGCCGAGCGCGACACGGTTTACAACGAGTACATCGGCCGCGTCGATGAGGTCGTCAACGCCACCGTCAAGCGCATTGAGGGTCCGGACCTGATCTTTGACGTGGGCAAGACCGAAGCCCGCATGCCGCGCAAGGAACAGTCGCGGCTGGAATCCTTTGCTCCCAGCGAGCGCGTGCGGGTGGTGATCACGCGGGTAGAAAAAGCCGCCAAGGGCCCGCAGGTCATCGTCTCGCGGGCCGCGCCGAAGCTGGTGCAGCACCTGTTCCAGACCGAAGTGCCGGAAATCTATGACGGCACGGTGGTCATCCGCGCCATCGCCCGCGAAGCCGGCGAGCGCACCAAGATCGCCGTCATGTCCAAGGACAAGGACGTGGACGCGGTCGGCGCCTGCGTCGGCATGAAGGGCATGCGCGTGCAATCCATCATTCGCGAACTGCGCGGTGAAAAAATCGACATCATCGAGTGGCACGAGGACGCGGTCACCTTCGCCGAGAAGGCGCTGCAGCCCGCCAAGGTCAGCCGCGTCAGCATCCTCGATTCCTCCGAGAAGCACCTGGAAGTCATTGTCGACGACAGCCAGCTTTCGCTTGCCATCGGCAAGAAGGGCCAGAACGTGCGTCTCGCCGCCAAGTTGATGGGCTGGAAAATCGACATCAAGAGCGAGGAAGAGAAGCGGCAGGAGGTCGAGCAGCAGATGTCCGCACTGGTCAGCAGCCAGGCTACGCCGCTGGCCAGCGTGCCCGATCTGGGCGAGGGCCTAGTCGAGAAGCTGACCGCCGCCGGGGTCACCACGGTCGAGCAACTGGCCGACATGACCCCCGAGCAACTGGAAGCCATACCCGGCATCGGCCCCAAGACGGTGGAAAAAATCAGCATTGCGGTCAATAATTATTTCTCCAGCCTGGAAGGCGGGGAAGCCACGTCGGCCGCCCCGGCCTTCGACGTTGCCGAAGACCAGCCAGTGGATGCCGAGCCGGGTGCAATTCCTGATTCGGCCGGCGAGTCCGGTGACAGCGAGGGCGTGCCGCAGGTTTCCGACACGACGCAAACCGCCAGCGCACCGGAGAAAGAAGGCCAGAACCTGGAATCGGGAGTTGTCAGCGGGACCGAGCTCGCGGCGCCCGCCGACGAAGCCGAAGGCACGACGCAGGACAAACAGCACGAGGAAGACGGGATTCGGAAGGAAGAGCAGTAGCAGCATCGTTAGCCGGTCGTCGTTAGTCGTTCGCAGAATGGGTTTGCGAACAGCTTCGGCTAACGATCAACGACGAACGAACGAACCAAA
Source organism: Terriglobia bacterium (assembly GCA_020073185.1). Classification (NCBI taxonomy): domain Bacteria; kingdom Pseudomonadati; phylum Acidobacteriota; class Terriglobia; species Terriglobia bacterium. The sequence goes on along the minus strand of JAIQFT010000004.1, from coordinate 81,248 downwards.
TTCAAACCGTGAGGTAGCTATGTAGACATAGCGCGACACACGGAGGAAAAAAGAGCTGGATGCTAGACACGTCTAAGATTCGAATCAACGATCTGGCTAGGGAACTGGAAGTCAAGAGCAAGGCGATCCTCGATGTTCTGCCGAAGGCTGGCGTCACCGAAAAGAAAACGCATTCCAGTTCCATCACCGTGGAAGAAGCAGAGAGAGTGCGCCAGCACTTTCAAGCCGACCACGGCGGCCAGGGTGGTGCTGCCCGTGCCGTGCGCCCCCGGCCGGACGAAATCAAGACTAAGATCGATCTCTCGCACATCTCCAAGCCCGGCGATGTGCTGAAGGCGTTGCACCAGAAGCAGCAGGCGGCCGCTCCGGCTCCGCCGCGTCCGACGGTGGCGCCGCCGCGCGCGCCTGAGCTGCCCAAGCCTGCCATCCAAACGCCGGCCGCCAAAGCTCCGGTCGCCGTTCCTCCTCCGCCGAAGCCGGCAGCGCCGCCTGAGCCGATTGCGCCGCCGCGGCTGGTGAAACCCGTCGAAGCACCGGTACGTCCCGTGTACAAGGTTCCGGAGCCGACTCCACCTGAACCCGAGCCGGAGGTTCCTACTCCCCCGGTGGTCGATATTCCCGAAGTTGCGTCCGAGCCTATCCAAGCTGTAGCCGAGGAACCTGTGCCCATGCCGATAGTGCTGCCGCCGCCGCCGGCAGCTCCGCCTGCAATACCTTCGCCGATCGTGCACGCCGCGCCTGCCACGCCCGAAAAAGCTGCGCCGCCCGCGCAACATCGTCCGCCTGCGGCCCCGCCGCGTCGCGTGATAGTTCCGCAGACCGGCCCGCGCCCGGTGTACACGGCGCCGCCGCATATGGCGCGTCCCGCGGCCAGCACACCGCGTCCGGCGCCCGGCCGGCCGGTGCCCGGTCAGCCGATTTTCCAGCGCCCGCGTCCGGCCGCCGCGCCGGGAGCGCGTCCCCCGCTTCGTCCGGGCGAACGCCGCCCGATGCACCCGACGCGTCAGTCGCCGACCGGCTCGCGTCCGCTGGGGGTCGGTCCTGGAGCCCCGACCGCGACGCCGAGCGGACGTCCCACCGGCCGTCCCGCGCCCTCGCGCCGTCCCGGCCAGCGTTACATTCCACGTGGCGTGAAGGAAGGCCCGATGAAGGGCTTCGTCCCCCCCCCGAGGCTCAGCATTACCAACGAGCCGCTTCCCATCACGCGCGAGATCACGATCACGGAAGGCATCAGCGTGAAGGACCTGGCGGAAAAGCTGGGCGTCCGCGCCAAGGATCTAATCACACGTCTGTTGGCGCGCGGCGTCTTCGCCACCGTCAACCAGACGCTCGACGCCAACCTCGCCACCGAGATGGCGCGCCAGTTCGGCGCCGAGACCAGCGTCATCACTTTCGAGCAGCAAGCCGAAAAGGAAATGGAGCAGGCCGAAGCGGCCACCGCCGAAGAGGGAGGCGTCGGCGCCGTGTCGCGTCCCCCGGTGGTCACCATCATGGGCCACGTGGACCACGGCAAGACCACGCTGCTGGACTCCATCCGCCACGCCAACGTCGCCGAGGGTGAGGCCGGCGGCATCACGCAGCACATCGGCGCCTACAAGGTCACCGTCACAGACACCAACTCGCCCGCCTATGGCCGGCAGATCGTGTTCATCGACACGCCCGGCCACGAGGCGTTCACCCGCATGCGCGCGCGTGGGGCCAAGGTCACCGACATCGTCGTGCTGGTGGTCGCCGCCGATGACGGGGTCATGCCGCAGACGCTCGAAGCCATTGACCACGCCAAGGCCGCCAACGTGCCAATCATCGTCGCGGTCAACAAGATTGACAAGCCGGACGCCTTGCCCGACCGGGTCAAGAAGCAACTCGCCGATCGCGGCCTGATGCCGGAGGATTGGGGCGGCAACACCGTTTTTGTCGATGTCTCCGCCAAGCAGAAGAAGAATCTCAACCTGCTGATGGAGATGATCTGCCTGGTGGCCGACCTGCAAGAGCTCAAGGCGAGTCCCGAGCGCTCCGCCACCGGTACCGTACTGGAAGCCAAACTCGACCGTGGCCGCGGCAGCGTGGCGACCGTGCTGGTGGCCGATGGCACTCTGCGCACGGGAGACAACTTCGTGGTCGGCAACACCTTCGGCAAGGTACGCGCCATGTTCGACGAGCATGGCAATGCGCTCGACGAAGCGCCGCCCTCGACACCGGTCGAATTGCTCGGACTGGAAGGCTTGCCGCAGGCGGGCGATCAGTTCGTCGTCGTCGCCGACCGCGAAAAGGCGCGCGGCATCTCCGATTACCGCGAGCAGAAGGCCCGCGAAGCCACGTTGGCTAAGAGCTCCCGCGTTTCGCTGGAAGGCCTGGCCGAGCAGCTCAAGACCGCTGGCATGAAGGAACTCAACGTCATTCTCAAGGGCGACGTGCAGGGTTCCGTGGAAGTCTTGGGCGACCTGCTCGCCAAGCAGTCCACCGACAAAGTGAAGGTCAAGATCCTGCACAGCGGGGTCGGCGCCATCACCGAAACCGACGTGCTGCTGGCGTCGGCGTCGAATGCCATCATCATCGGTTTCAACGTGCGCCCCGAGCGCAAGGCCACCGAACTGGCCGAACAGGAGAAAGTGGACATCCGCCTGCACTCCATCATCTACGAGTTGCAGGACGAAATCCGCAAAGCCATTACGGGTCTGCTCGAGCCCGTGATCAAGGAGACCTACCACGGGCGCGCCGAAGTTCGCGACACCTTCCGCATTCCGAAGGTGGGCACGATCGCCGGCAGCTACGTGCAGGACGGCACCATCAAGCGCGATTCCGAGGTCCGCTTGCTGCGCGATAGCGTCGTCGTATTCAAGGGCAAAATCTCCTCGCTGCGCCGCTTCAAGGAAGACGTGGCGGAAGTGCGCAACGGCTTGGAGTGCGGTATCGCCATCCAAAACTATGGCGACATCAAGGTCGGCGACGTGATCGAGGCCTTCGCCACCGAGCGCGTCGCCGCCGAGATGATGGCGTAAGAAACAGTTTCAGTTTCAGTCTTGGGGTTTCAGCAATTGAAACTGAAACTGAAACTGAAACTTTCGTGATCGCTTTTCTGACCCTCGAACTCCGCATCGAAGCGGCGCATTCCCTCAAGGACAAGCGCCAGGTCGTGCGCAGCCTCAAGGACAAGCTGCGCGCCAACTTCAATGTCTCGGTGGCGGAACTTGACGCTGCCGACTTGTGGCAGCGCGCCACGGTCGGTGTGGTAAGTATTTCCGGTTCCCGCGATTACCTGCGCGGTCTGATGGAAAACGTGGAGCGCTCGGCCACCCGGATCGCCAATAATGCCGGAGCGGAGATTACCGATTCCTTCATCGAATACTTTTAGTTCTTGGCAATTCGCCTGACGGCCAAGTGCGAAATGGCTGAATTGGCACGGTGAAAACGCGCACATAAGGCTGACGCCCTTTACAACTCCGGTTTAGCTAGTTGCTAAGAGCCAATAGCTAATGGCTGCCATGGAACGTCGCAACGTACAACATCACTATCAGCGCCTGGGCGAAGTCCTGCGCGAGGAGATCGCCGCCCTGATCGAGGGCGAGCTCACCGATCCCCGCATCGGCCTGGCCACCGTCACCGAGGTCAAGATGTCGCCTGACGGCAAGTCCGCCCACATCTCCATCCATGTATCGGGCAACGAGCAAGACGCGGAAAACACCCTCGCCGGCCTGGACGCCGCTCGCAGCTACATCCGCCACGAACTTTTGGACCGTTTGCGGATTCGTCATGTGCCCGATCTGTTTTTTCATCTGGACAGGTCGCAACAGTACGAGACTAGAATTGACCAGCTACTCCGGCGCGTGAAGAAACGGAGCAAGTAACCCGCGCCGTGGCGGGATGCAAGGCAGATTCGGCCGGTGGCAGAGATGCTGAACACGATTCTCGGCGAGATCGGACGGCGCGACCGCTTCGTCCTCACCTCCCACGCACGCCCCGACGGCGACGCCATCGGCTCCGTGCTCGCTTGCCGCGAAATCCTCAGGAAAATGGGCAAGCAGGCCGAGGTTGTGCTCAACGGCCCCATGCCGCGCGTCTACCGCCCGCTCCCGTTTGCCGACTCCGTCATTGACGCGCCCAGCATCAACGGCCACTACGAAGCCGCCATCGTGCTGGAGTGCGACAGCATCCAGCGCACCAATCTGCAGGGACTGGAGCGCCAGTTCCTCATCAACATTGACCACCACGTCAGCGGCCGCCCTTTCGCTCACCTCAACTGGATTGATCCCAGTGCCTGCGCCACCGCCGAGATGATCTACCGCCTGGCGCGCGCCGCCGGCGTGTCTATCTGTTGCAATGTCGCCACCTGCCTCTACACCGCTGTCATTACCGACACCGGCTCGTTCGGCTTTGTCGGGACCACCGAGCGCACCTTCGCCCTCGCCCAGGAATTGGTGCGCGCCGGCGCCGATCCCGCGCGCATCGCCCAGAGCGTGTACTTCTCGTATCCGATTTCCAAGATGCGCCTGCTTGGCGCCGCTCTCTCCAGCCTGCATCGCGACGGCGACCTGGCGTGGATGGCGGTCAACCGCGAGCAGATGGAGCGCTGCGGCGCCCGCGACGAAGACTGCGAAGGCCTGGTGAACTATGCGCTCGGCATCGAAGGCGTCGAGGTCGCCGTCTTTTTCCGCGAACTCGCCGACCGGCGCTGGCGCGTCAGCCTGCGCAGCAAGGGCGCGGTGGATGTTTCGCACGTCGCCGCCCGCTTCGGCGGAGGGGGCCACTTCTGTGCCTCCGGCTGCGCCCTCGACGGTCCCGTCTCCCTGGCTGCCGAACGCGTGCTGGCTCAACTCCGCCTCGAACGCAAGACTATCTAGCGCCCTCCGGGAAACATTGGCGGACAGAACCTAGCCCCGCAAGTGAGCGCCGGGAAAGCTGCCTAAAATACTTGTCCAAATCGCCCAGGGAGCTAATGCGCACTCTGCAAGCGACTGCTCGCCGGCGACGCCGTATCCCGGGTCACGGAAGCCGACCTCAGCTTTCCACCGCCGCGCACAAAACAGCGGCTTGCACGCGCATTTCTCCCCGTCGTGACACGCTGATACTTGGATGCTTTCTGGCCCGCTCGCAGCGATGCCGCTGCCGCGATGGGTAAAATGGTTCCATGCTTCCCATTGTGAGAAGGACGAGGAGGTGGTGATCGACACGGCCGTCGCCACTCCCGCCACCCGCGCCAAGTACGTCGTGTGGAGCGAACTCGCGACCCTGGCGGGATTCTGCGCGTACCTGTTCTTTTACGGTCTGGGGAGCTTCGGGCTGGTCGGCGCCGACGAGCCGCGCTACGCCCAGATCGCGCGCGAAATGTTCGCCCGCCGCGACTGGATCACTCCTCTGCTCAACGGCGTCCCGTGGCTGGAAAAGCCGGCGCTGTACTACTGGAGCGCGATCCTTTCGTACAGAGTCTTCGGCGTCAGCGACTGGGCCGCGCGCCTGCCTTCTGCCGTGTTTGCCACAGCGATGGTCATGGCCATCTACTTTTTCATGCGCCGCTTCCACGGCATGCACCTCGATGCCGCGCTGATGGCGGCGTCTTCGGCAGCAATCATCGGTTTCGCGCGCGGCGCCTCCACCGACATGCCGCTGGCGGCGACCTTCACCATGGCAATGCTTGCCTGGTACGCGTGGCTGGATACCGGACGCAAACTGTGGCTCGCCGGTTTCTACCTGATGATGGCGCTGGGCACGTTGGCCAAAGGTCCGGTTGCGCCCGCGCTCGCGGGACTGATCACCGCGATCTTCGCCTTGACGGTCAGGTCAGAGACGCGCGCCACACGCTGGCGATTGATCGCGCAAACGCTATGGGTTCCCGGCGTGCTGCTGTTTCTTGTAGTCGCGTTGCCGTGGTACATCGCGGTGCAATTGAAGACGCACCAGTTTTTCCAGGTGTTCATCCTGCAGCACAACCTGGAGCGTTTTGGGACGAACCTCTACCGCCACCAGCAGCCGTTCTGGTTTTACCTGCCGGTTTTCGTGCTCAGCGTTCTGCCGTGGACGGTGTACGTGATCTCGTCGATTGCGGCGACGCTGCGCGGAGAGACGGATCAGACAGCCGTGCAGCAGAACGGCGCGTCGGAGACCGGCGCCACACAACCTGGCGTCACTCAGGATGGTTCCTGGCGCGCCTTTCTTTTGCTCTGGATTGCGGTGCCGCTGGTATTGTTCACCATTTCGCGGTCCAAGCTTCCGGGATACATCCTGCCGGCAATTCCGCCGTGCGCGCTGCTGCTTGCCGGCTGGCTGCGGACAAGAATTGCAGAGCGCGCAAGTAGGGCAAAAGCGATTGCGCACGCGCTGGTTTGCGGCTTGCTGCTCGGCGGTGCGCTACTAGCGCCTTACTTCATCGTACGCCTGCATCCGCCGTCCCAAGCGGCGGCGATCGCTGCTGTCGCCGGCGCGGTGATTGCCATGGCGATGGCAATCAGCCTGCGCTGGCAAGGGCTGCGCATCCTGCGCTTTGTGACGCTGGTGCCGGTCGTGCTGGGATTGGCGTTCGTGCTGCGGGTGAGTGCGCCGGTGATCGATCGCGCACAATCGGCGCGCCCGGTCGCCAACGAGCTTTCGCGACTGGACACGGGCCACGCGCCGTTGGCGGCATTCAACGTCTCACGCGAGCTGGAGTACGGCTTGGATTTCTACCGCAACCAGCCCCTGTTGCGCTATGAGCGCGGCGAGGTCCCCGCGGGCGATCACCTGCTGATCGCCCGCTCCGGATCGGAGCCGCAACTGGACCCATTCCTCGGCGGCCGGCGATTGTCGCATGTCGGCAGCTTTGCCCCGCAGCGGCTGGAGTTTTACTGGGTGTCGTCGGGATCGGCGCACCAGCACCGCACGCAGTGACGCCAAGTATTCCTCCGGTTTGCTTCCGCCGCGCCCCGCGTCTAGACTTCCACGTTGCGCCCAACGCGGCTGACGCGGGTTGCATCGCAGCCAGTACCGGACTGAACGCGTGGAGATCCTCGATCTCAGGCACTTTTCGTCGTTGGACCTGCGTCCGCTGCTGGACGAAGAGGCACAGGTGTGGTCGAAGCTGCTGTCGTGGGATTACAGCAGCTCGGCGGAGATGATCCTGCGCTACATTGACGCGCGCATCCTGCCCGGTTATGCGGCGATGGAGAAAGGCCGCATCTGCGGCTACTCGTTTTTCGTGTACGAAGGCAGCAAAGGCGTGATCGGAGATCTCTTCGTCGAGGGCGACAACGGGCGATACGCCAGCCCCGCCGAGCACCCCGTGGAAACGCGCCTGCTGACGCACGTCATCGAAACGCTGCAGCAGTCGCCGGGAATCCATCGCATCGAGGCGCAACTGCTGATGCATCCCACGGGCGCGGTGGTGCGGCCGTTCTTGGAAGATGGATTCCACCGCCATCCGCGGCTGTTCATGGCGCTGCCGCTGGCGGCCAACGGCAAGAATGGCTCCAAGACTCCGGCCGTTCCCGAGGGAATCGAAATCCGGCGCTGGAGCGAACAGGACTACCAGGCAGCGGCCGCGGTGATCACCGCCGCCTATCGCGGCCACATCGATTCCGAGATCAACGACCAGTACCGCACCATCGCGGGCTCGTTGCGCTTCCTCAACAACATCGTGCGCTTTCCCGGATGCGGGCAGTTCGACGCGGCGTCGTCCTTCATCGCGTACCACCGCGCCTCGCGTACCGCGGTCGGGCTGATTCTCTGCTCGCGCGTGAAGAACGACGTTGGCCACATCACCCAGGTGTGCGTGCTGCCGGAACATCGCGGCAAAGGAATCGGCGAGGGGCTGCTGGCGGCCAACCTGCAGGAGCTGCAGCGGCGGCGCTTTTCCATGCTGTCGCTGACCGTGACGGAAGCGAACCGCTCCGCCGTGGACCTCTACAAGCGCCTGGGTTATCACGTGGCCCGAGTGTTCGACGCGTTCGTCTGGGAAGGATGAAGCGATTGTCGAATCGTAGAAATTCAGGATTGTCGAATTGTGAAATTCAATTCTGCAATTCGTCGATTCGGCAATCCGTCAATGTCTAAGCAGCCACATGGCCCAGCCTGCCGCAATCACGCCCACCACAAACAAGGTGAAGCAATAAGCGCCGTAGCGGAGCATGTCGCGCGGATGGTTGCGCTGGGTGATGCCGAACACCACCGAGGCGAAGACGGCGAACAACAGCGCGGAGGTGAAGTGGGACAGGTGCAGCGGAGTCATTGCTTTTTCCCGATGGCGATGTGGTAAGCATCCACCGCGCTGATGATATTGAGCAGCCCGGCGACGATCAGGTACTTGGTGCCGTAGTCGGCGGTGGCGCGCGCGATGTTGCCGGTGCCCGCGTTCAGCGCCTTGCTGACGATGTAGAGAGCTCCCGCGCCGACGTCGCCGATGAAGCCGAGGATGTCGAGGATGTCGCCGGTATTGGGCGAGTACAGCTTGCCTTCCATCAGCAGCCCGAGCACGAACATGACTACCACCGAAAGCATTAGCAGCAAGCCGCGAATCCAGCGCCTCTGGATGAGGTGCCCGGCGCCGGGAATGAGCCAGCCGACGGCGGGCGCCACCACGGCCATCACCGCGTTGGGTTCGCCGGCGGCTTCGGCGCGCTCGACACGAGGTTTCGTAGCTGCCATCAGATGATCACCAACTCCCGTTGCACGCGGCCCGTGGTGTCGGCCGTGCCCTTGCGCACCATTACGTTGACCTCGCTGCGCACGCCGAACTCCGGCAGATAAATTCCCGGCTCGACCGAGAAGCAGGTGTTGGGCAGAATCCTGCGCTCGTCGTGGATTTCCAGGTTGTCCATGTTGGCGCCGTTGCCGTGGACTTCGGTGGCGATGGAGTGGCCGGTGCGGTGAATGAAGTACTGGCCGTATCCGGCTTTCTCGATGACGTCGCGCGTCGCCTTGTCCACTTCCCAGCCGGCGAGTTGCTGCCCGGCGGTAATTGCGGATTTCACTTTCTCGACGCCGGCATCGCGCGCGCGCCGGGCGACTTCGAAGACCTCGCGCTGTTTGTCCGATGGCGACTTGCCCACGATGCCCATCCAGGTAATGTCGTAATAGACCGCGCCGGGCTGGTCGAGCTTCGCCCAGACATCGAGCAGCACAAGGTCGCCTTCCCGGATCGGCGAGTGTTGCTCCGCCGACGGCCCGTAATGCGGGCTGCTGGCGTTGGCGTTGACGGCGACGATGGGCAGGTCATCGGTGACCAGACCCTCACGCTCGAAGCACTGGGCAAAAAACTTCTGGATATCGAACTCGTTGGTGCCGCCGTTGCGCACGCGCCGCCCGATCTCCTGGAAGGCGGCGGCGGTGATGGCATCCACTTTCTTGCCGGCAGCGAAGTGCGTCTCGATCTGCTCGTCGGTCAGCGTGGCTTCGAATTGCGACACCAGGTCGGCGGAGCTGACGATCTGCTTGCCGAAGCTGCGCACCAGTTCCACCGTGCCCGCGTCCACCAGCGAGACGGTGAACACGATGTTGTTGGGCGAGTACTGCATGGCGACCTTGCTGTAAGGCGCCAGGATCGCTTTCAGGCTGTCGAACAGCTCCTGCCACGCGGAGTATTCGCGCTTGGCGCCGGGCAGGGAATCCAAGTGCCCGGCCTCGATGCGGTGCACCAGCTTCAGCGGCTCGCCCCGCGCCGGGACGACGTAATACCAGCGGCGCGTGACCATCAGGTTCTCGGGCAGGCCGAGCACGCGATAGGCAATCGCGTCGCGGTGATGGTGGTCGTAAAAGAACCAGGCGTCGAGGTTGTGCTCGCGCAGCGCGGCCTGAATGGCAGAGAGATTCATGGGCAAAACTCCATTGTAGCGGACGAGTTACATTTTTCGCGACCTCGGAAGCGTAGCTGATAGTTGGCAGCTCGTAGCCCGATGTCTCCAGCTACCATGCTACAACTACGATTTCCCCTGTGCGCCCCGCTCCAGGCGATGAATCGCCTCATCCGCATCGCGTAGAAATCCCGACGATTCGACTGCCCCGATCTGGTGCTCGAATGCGGGCACGAACGGCGGCCGGTGTTCGAACATCATGCGCTTCAGCGCTTCCAGGTGAAGCTGGAGTTCGCGGATTTGTCTTTGTTGGGAGAGGAGGAGTGCGTAAATCGCAGTTTCATTCATGGTCGTAGTCCGTGGTCGGTAGTCCGTAGCCCGGGTGTGCCGGATTACGAACTACGGGCTACCGGCTGCCAGTTTCTTTCGCCAACACCTTCGCTCTCGTTTTCGGCTCCAGCGTTTCGCAAGCGGTGCGCAATACCAGGCGCGGGGCACGCGTGCGTAGCTTCATGAGCAACTTGATCGCGGAAGCGGCGTCGGCCTTGGCATACTCGCGCAACAGCCAGCCGAGGCCTTTCTGCACCATGTCGTCACTATCGGGCAGCAGCATTTCCGACAAACGCGCGATTTCGCCGCGAAACATCTGCTGCCGCGCGCCCCGGATAAGCGAAACACAGGCCGCGCGCCGCCGCCAGCGATTGCGCGAGCGTGCCCATCGGAAGACCACGCGCACGTGGGCGGGATCATCAACCACCATCGGGCCGATCAGGTAGTAGACGAGCGCATCGTGGTCCGCCCAACTTGACACGCGGTCGAGCCAGTCGTCAAAAAGGCGGAATTGCCTGGGGCCGAAGTCGTGCGCCGATTTTTCCAGCAGCATCACGGCCATGCTCTTTTCTTCCAGGACGCGGTTACGGAAAAGCTGGTCGGCGACGGAGACCAGGTAATCGAGCCCGTGTTCGTTGAGCAGCACGCGGTGGAATCGATAGGCTACCTTGCGCAGCTCGGCGGTGCACCAGCCGCGCGAGGCGACCTCCTCCTTGAAAAAGCGCTGGACTTCCTCCGCGTGCGGCGCCGAGGCGCCATCCTTGATGACGCGACGGACATGGTCGGCGATATAGGCGGGAGATTTCATCCCGCTGATTATGACAAGACAAATGGGTCCATGTCGCGGTTGTGTTCTGCTCAACCACTCCTATACATTGACCCCATGGTTACTCGCCGCGAAGTCCTCAAGACAGGCGCGGCCGCCGCCGCTGGCGCCGCATGTTTGCCGGCGGCTGCCGATGCCGAACCGACGCTCCCGGCATCCATCCAGGCGCTCAAATCCCTGCGCGAGCTGGCGCGCCCCATCACTGCCGAGGAACGCCGGCAGCGCATCGAGCGTGCCCGCCAGTTGATGACGGTTAACAAGCTGGACGCCATCTTCATGATCGGCGGCAGCTCGCTCGTTTACTTCGCGAACGTGTCTTGGTGGAACAGCGAGCGCCTGGGTGCCCTCATTCTCCCGGCCAAGGGAGAACCATTTTTTGTCGTGCCCGCATTTGAAGAAGAGCGGCTACGAGAGCAACTGGCGAACGGGCCCTTCGACAGCTCGGCCGACGTGCGCGTCTGGCAGGAGGATGAGGACCCGTACCGCCTGGTCGCGCAGGGCCTCAAAGACCGCGGCATCTCCAGCGGTACGCTGGGCATGGAAGAGCGGGTGGCGTTCGTGTTCAGCAACGGCGTGGCGCAGGCCGTCCCGGCCTTGAAGATGGTGAGCGCGACACCCGCCACCGCCGGCTGTCGCATGGTGAAGTCGGCGCACGAACTGGAACTGATGAAGCTGGCGAACCAGGCGACGTGGACGGTCTATCGTGCCGTATATCAGGCCATGAGCCCAGGCATGACGCAGCACGATGTGGGCGCGTTGATCAGCGCGGCCTACGAAAAAGTGGGGTTTCGCGGCGGCGCCAGCGTGCAGGTCGGCGAATATACCGCACTCCCCCATGGCTCACGAACGCCGCAGGTGATCCACGAAGGCACGCCCATCATGATTGACGACGGATGCACCGTCGAGGGCTACAACTCCGATATCACGCGCACCTGGGTTCTCGGCAAGGCCGGCGACCAGCAGAAACGCGTGTTCGAGATCGTGCAGCGGGCACAGAGGGCGGCCCTGGCGGCGGCCAAGCCCGGTGTCGCGTGCCAAGCGGTGGACGCGGCCGCGCGCCAGGTGATTACCGACGCCGGCTATGGTCCGGGCTACAAGTTCTTCGGACACCGCGTGGGTCACGGCATCGGCATGGACGGTCACGAGTGGCCGTACCTGGTGCGCGGCAACGCGCTGCCGCTGGCGCCGGGCATGACTTTCAGCGACGAGCCCGGCATCTACATCCGCGGCGAATTCGGCGTCCGCCTGGAAGACGACATTTTCATCAGCGAGAACGGCGCCGAGATGTTCACCACTCCGAGCCCGTCCATGGAGCACCCGTTCGGCTGATTCTGCGGTCCCCAACGGTACATAGCACCCATGACGTTATCAAAGTAGCCACGGGCGGCTGGTTTTGAGCCGCCTCGTTTTGACCCATCGCGTCACGATGAGTATTATGTGCGCGCCGAATTCTCGTGGCTCGTGGGGGCACGCGGCCGGTCCAAACTTCATCGCTGTTCGGCTTTCAAGGAGGAATTTCCATGGCCAAGAAGCGCAGTGGGAGCTTTACCCGGAGAGATTTCCTGAAAACCACCGGCGCTGCCGCGGTGGTGGCGGGAGCGGGACCGTACTTCCTTTTTCCGGAGCGAGCGCAAGCCCAGCAGAAAACGCTGAAGATCGCGCAGTGGAGCCATTTCGTTCCCGAGTACGACAAGTGGTTCGACAACGAATACACCAAACAATGGGGCCAGAAGCACAACCTGAACGTGATCGTTGATCACATCAATCTCACCGAGATCCCCGCTCGTGCGGCGGCCGAAGTTTCGGCCAAGAAGGGCCACGATCTTTTCATGTTCCTCTCGCCGCCGGCGGCATACGAGCAGCAAACGCTGGACATGACTCATGTGTACCAGGAAATCGAAAAGAAGCACGGCAAGAAGATCGACCTGGCGCACAAGTCCACTTACAACCCGAAGACGAAGAAATACTTCGCCTTCTCCGATTCCTACGTTCCCGATCCGGGCAACTATTACAAGGAATGGTGGGCGGAGGCGGGCTTCCCCAACGGCCCCGACACCTACGACGACCTCCGCACCGGCGCCAAAAAGATCAAAGACAAGCGCGGCAACCCTTGCGGGATCGGGCTATCACAGGAACTCGACACCAGCATGGCGATGCGCGCCCTGTTGTGGTCGTTTGGCGGCGCCGAGCAGGATGAGCACGGCAACGTCACCATCAATTCCAAGGCCACCATCGAGGCCCTCAAGTACATGAAGGCCCTGTACCAGGAGTCGGAGACCTCGGAAGTGTTTACCTGGGACCCCTCAAACAACAACCGCGGTATGCTGGCCGGCAAACTCTCGTACGTGGCCAACGCCATCTCGGTCACGCGCCAGGCGGAGCGCGAGCACTCGCCGATTTCCAGCCACATCATGATCTGCCGGGCGCCCAAGGGGCCGGTGCGGCGGATTGCCGCCGAGCACGTGATGGACTGCTACGTGATCTGGAACTTCGCCGAGAACAAGGAAGGGGCGCAGCAGTTCCTGATCGACTACATTGATAACTTCAGGCAAGGCTTCGAAGCGGGCAAGTGGTACAACTTTCCCTGCTTCCCGAGCACCGTTCCGGACATCAAGAAGATCGTGCAGAACGACCCCGCGGCCGATCCGCACGACAAATATAAGGTCCTGGCCGACGTGCTGGATTGGGCCACCAACGTAGGTTATCCGGGTTACGCCACCGCCGCCATTGACGAGGCTTTTCGCACTTGGGTCATCCCGACCATGTTCGCCAAGGTCGCTCGCGGCGACGAGACTCCCGAAAATGCTGCCAAGGCGGCCGAGCAGGAGTACAAGCGTATCTTCGAGAGATGGAAATAACCGTTTGAGGGGTTGAGGGATCGATGGCAGTAGTCGAAACCAGAAAACTAACCAAGGTATTCAAAGAGGGAGAACTCGGCGCAGTTAACGATGTGAATCTGGAAACTCGCGAGGGCGAGTTCCTGGTCTTCCTCGGTCCGTCCGGATCGGGGAAGACCACCCTGTTGCGCATGATCGCCGGCCTGGAGATTCCCACGGCTGGCGAAATTCGCATTGGCGGGCAGGTGGTCAACCACCTCACGCCACGCGAGCGCGGTATCGCCATGGTGTTCCAGAGCTATGCCCTGTATCCCCACCTCTCCGTTTACAACAACATCGCCTTTCCGCTGAAGGCGCAAAAGGTTCCCAAGCAACTGCACAAGCAGAAGGTGGAGTGGGCTTCGTCGCTGCTGGGAATCGGCGCACTCCTGCAGCGCAAGCCGCGCGAGTTGTCCGGCGGCGAACGCCAGCGCGTTGCCCTGGCCAGGGCCATCGTGCGCGAGCCCTCGGTGTTCTTGCTGGACGAGCCGCTGTCGAACCTCGACGCCAAGCTGCGTGCCAGCGCCCGCGAGGAATTGGAGCTGTTCCACAAGCGCGTCGGCACGACCACCATTTATGTCACCCACGACCAGGTGGAAGCCATGGCCATGGGCGACCGCGTCATGGTCCTGCACAAGGGCTACATGCGCCAGCTCGGCACGCCGCGTGAGGTCTACGACACGCCCGCCGACACCTTCGTCGCCACCTTCCTCGGCTCACCGCCCATGAACCTGCTGGAGAACGGCGACTTCATCGTCGGCTTCCGTCCGGAACACCTGCTGCCCACCGAACTGGCGCCGAATCCGGCGATCATGTTCCGGCTGAAGGTCAAGGTTACCGAGTATTTGGGTGCGGAGTGGATCCTCTACGGTTCCGTAAACGGCGGTAAATTCGACGGCAAGGAAGTGATCTCGCGGCTGGCGTCGGCGGTCTCGTTTCAGGCCGACGAGGTCTACGACTTCGGCGTGCGCGAAGCCGACCTGCACTTTTTTGATCGCACCTCCGAGAAGCGGACCCAGGCCAAGGTGCTGGCGTGGCAATGAAGGCCGACTCGCCGATCAACACCAAGCTTCCACCGGAGACGGCCGGCGTTCTGCCGCCGAAGCACGATGAAGGAGCGGTCACCGTTCCCTGGTATCGCACGCCGGAGAACCGCGCCAAACTGCTCGGTGTTGCCATGTTCACGCCGGCGGTGTTGTTCATCGTCGTACTCATTGGCGTGCCGTTCGTGATGGCGTTCGTTTACGCCTTCACCGACGTAAAGGTCGGCAGCATCGCGTCGCACTATGTCGGCCTGGAGAATTTTCGCAGCATCCTGCAGAGCCCGAGCTTCAGAAAAGCGCTGGTGAATTCCTTTATCTTCACCATCACTTCGCAGGTGCTGGTGATTGTGGGCTCGACCATTCTTTCCGTCGCCCTGAAGGACCGCTTCCGCGGGCGCGGCTTTGTCCGTTTTCTGATTCTGCTGCCGTGGGTGGCGCCCATCTCGCTGGGCGCCATTGGCTGGAAATGGATTCTGGATTCGCTCTACAGCGTCATCAACTGGGTGCTGGTCGCGCTGCATTTCTATAAACCTTATAGCGCGCCCATGTGGCTGGGCGAACCGCAACTGGCAATGGCCTCCGTCATCCTGGTCCACACCTGGCGCCTGCTGCCGTTTTCCACCGTCATCATGCTCGCCGGCCTGACCGCCATTCCCCAAGACATCCCGGAAGCCGCCGAGGTAGACGGCGCCGGCTTCTGGCGCACCCTGTTCCAGATCACCATCCCCATGATGCTGCCCATCATCATGGTGGCGGTGCTGTTCGGCATCATTTTCACCTTTACCGACATGACGGTGGTATACGTCCTCACCGCCGGTGGGCCATACGATTCGACACAGGTGCTGCCGTCGCTGGCGTTCTTCACCGGCATTCTGGCCGGCGACCTCTCGCAAGGCGCGGCCATCTCGCTCTTCCTGGTGCCGATCATGGTGGCGGTGACCTACGTGATGTTGCGTCTGGCGTATAAGTCGGAGGTGGCCTGATGCAGCGCGGCGCCGCTCGCACCGTCGGCTACAAAATTACCCGCTGGGCTGTTTTGGTGGTGTTCGCCGTTCTGCTGGCGTTCCCCTTCTACTGGATGTTGATCACCACCTTCAAGCAGACGGCCGACCTCTACACGCTGCAGAACAACCCGTTTAAGTTCAACATGGCGCCGACGCTGGAGCACCTCAAGCTGTTGTTCCACGAGACCAAGTACATGGTGTGGGTGATGAACACGGTGCTGGTGGGTGGAATCGTGGTCGCCATCACGCTCGTTCTGGCGCTTCCGGCAGCCTACGCGCTCACCCGGTTGACCGGACGCTGGGGCCAGCGCATCGGCATCGCCATCTTTCTTACTTACCTGGTGCCGCCGACACTGCTGTTCATCCCGTTGTCGCGCGTGGTCGCCATCCTTGGGCTGCAGGACACCATCTGGGCGGTCGTGCTGGTGTACCCGACCTTTACCGTGCCGTTTTCCGTTTGGCTGCTGATGGGCTTTTTCAAGTCCATCCCGCGCGAACTGGAAGACGCCGCCATGGTGGACGGTCTTTCGCGCCTCGGCGCGTTCGTCAAGCTGGTGGTACCCATTTCGCTGTCCGGCATCCTGACCGTGGTGATCTTCACCTTTACCCTGGTGACGCAGGAATTTGTCTATGCCCTAACCTTCATCTCGACCGAAAACAGCCAGCTCATCAGCGTCGGCGTGCCCACCTTCCTGGTCCGCGGCGACGTCTACTACTGGGGCTCGCTGATGGCCGCCTGCCTCATCGCCAGCGTCCCCATCGCCATCCTCTACAACCTGTTCCTCGACCGCTTTATTGCCGGATTCACGGTGGGAGCGGTGAAGTAGGGTTTTCCTGTCGCCCGTCTCTGACTCCGACCTTCCTTCGTGCCATACGTCTCAGCGCGCAAGGCCGATGCGCTTAGAGCGACGGACTGATAGACGTCCACACAATAAAACCGCGCACCTTCCGCGGCGGGTTCGCCTGAAGCCGTAGCCCAAAACCTGGAGCCTGGAGCCTAACTACTTCGTCTGCGACTTCAGCACTTCGCGGATCTCGCGATTGATGCGCGCCGCATCGCGCGCGGCGTTATCAATCAACTCCAGCCATCTTTTGTTGGTATCGTCGAGTTTGGCCTGCGCCAGCAGGTACGATGCCTGCATCACCGTCTCGATCGAGTTGCTCAGATCATGCGCCAGGGAGCGCAGCTTCGTGCTCGCTTCCAGGGACATTTTCGGTTGTTCCCCACCCGTCTGCGGCGGCATTCGATGCTCCTGCCTTGCCCACGGCGCCTGGCACACGTGACCGACTGGTGCCGTGTTCAGTTGGAGTTGTTTCCAGCACGTAACGTTGTTTGGCCCACCACATCTTTTCACATCGCCTTGGCCGACCTCAATCCGGCATCGACATCGTAAACCGACGCCCGCGCCGGTTTGCCATGCTCCCGTTTACGCCTGTAAAATAGATTGCGGTGTAGCCTTCGCGGCGCCGCTCGGCAGCCGCGCCACGCCGAAGTGGCGGAATTGGCAGACGCGCATGGTTCAGGTCCATGTACCCGCAAGGGTGTGGGGGTTCGAGTCCCTTCTTCGGCACCAATCTTTTAGTTCCAGTAACTTCCGGGGCGGCTACCCGCCCCGGCTACCCGAATCCGCGATTCTTGGCGCAACCCGGTATTAGCTCGAAGGAGCTAATGCCATGCAGAAAATCACCGTCAGCATCTACGTCCGCTGCCACGGCAGCCGCGATTACGAACGGGCCAACCCACGCAAGACCTACTCAGCCGACACCATCTTCGTCCTGCGCTACAAGCAGCGCGGGAAACGGGTCTGGCAGACCTTGGACGTCCCCAATTACGATCAGGCTGTAATCCAAGCCAAGAAGAAGCAGATCGCGCTCCTGGTGGAGCAGGCGAACATCGATATGGGCGTACTGCCAGCGACGGTTGAGCCGAAGCCGGCCCAGAACCCCCACCCGCCCCTGTCCGACCTCAAGGAGCGGTTCCTGGAGTTCAAGCGCACCACTTGTAAGAAGGATGGCACCCCGCTGGACGAAGAAACTGTGGACGCCTACGAGCAGCAGGTGACGGAGTTCCTGAAGGCTTGCCAGCACGAGTACCCAGCTGATGTGGACGCGATGGACCTACGGCGGTACATGGCGGCTCTACGGCAACGCGGATTGACGCATCGCTCAGTCTGTAACAACTACACCAGCATCGCGTGCTTCCTGAAATTCTGCGGAGTAGACCACAAGAATTTGCTGCCGTACAGCGAGAGGCCCACCCCGGATGACGGGACGCCGGAAGCGTACGAGGAAGCGGAAATGCGGCGGTTCTTCGCGGCCTTGACGCGAGAGCGCGATCGTCTGGCGTTCGAGGTTTTGCTCAAGACCGGATTGCGGGAACGAGAGATGACGACGTTGGAGTGGGCCGACTTGAATCTAGGGGCCAGCCCCACCGTCACTGTCCAGTCACGGAAACCCCATCTGAAGTTTCGGACCAAGACTGGCAAGGGCCGGGCCATTCCACTGGAGAAGAATCTGGCACTCAAGCTGGCAGCGTGGAAGATGAAGTACCCTGGCACCCGGCTCCTGTTCGGGACCGCGTCGGACAAGGAGGACTCGCACTTCTACCGGGTTTGCGTGGAGACGGCGAAACAGGCTGGCATGGACCCGGCGAACTTCTGGCTTCACAAATTCCGGGATACGTTCGGCACCTGGACTTGCCGAGCGGGCAAGGTGGACCTGCGCACCCTACAGCACTGGATGGGTCACAGCAGCATCACGATGACCGAACGGTACTTGGCACCGGGTCAGGGCGCTTACGCGCAGGACGGCATCAACCAGACATTCAACGTCAATCTAGGCGAGGATGTGTTGGTGATGGCGGCTGTGCAGTAAGAATCCTCGACCGGCCCCGATTGTCGTTCTGGCCTGTCTGAGCAAGAAAATTTCCTTGGCCTCGCAATTCCTCAGGGGGCCTTTTTGTTTTGCCAATCCGGTCACTAAATTAAGTGTTTACTATCCAGTCAATAACAAGGTATGAGTAAACGGTAGCCCTATGTCCGGCGTTAAGTTCAGTCCCGGTCAGATCGTCGCCACACCCGCTGCTTTGGAAGCGTTCAGGGCATCGGGTGAGGAGCCGCTCCCGTTTCTACGGCGGCACCTTGCGGGCGACTGGGGCGAACTAGACGAGCACGACCGCCGTGAGAACGAACTCAGTCTGGAACACGATTGGCGAATTCTGTCGGCCTACCGCTTGAGCAACGGAACGCGATTCTGGATTATCACCGAGGCTGACCGAAGCAGTACCTGTGTGCTTCTTCCGTCAGAATATTAGGGAAGGTGCTTCCGTCATCGGCAGTCTTCAGGTGCCGCACCACAAGAATTCCCGCCACAATCGTTAGCACGCAATATAATTTTCGCCTTTTGATCGTCCTCAGACTTCCCGCCATGGGCTGACCCCCTGAGCTGTTCCGCCAATCAACAAAAAGTAAGTCATCTATGGTCTTGACTTACTACGTGTCCATCGGTACGCTAGTCCAGTACACGACGGACCAAATTGAGATGAAACGTGACACAGCGGTTGTGACGACAAGGGGTCAGATGGTTATACCCGCCCGCCTCCGACGTCTTCTAGGCATCGAGGAGGGCACGACGGTAGTCATCACGGAAGAGAAAGGGCGACTGGTGATGCAGCCGATTACGGCTGAGTTCATTCGCGGGCTAAGAGGCTCCTTGAAACGAGAACCCTCCGCTCTGACGAGTCTAGCCGAGGAGCGAAAGCGAGAACAGGTCGCATGAAGCGATACATGCTGGACGCATCTGCGGTTATCGCCTTTCTGGAAGATCGTGGCGGAGCGGAAGTGGTCGAGGATCTCCTCGGAAAAGCTGCCAGCAGCCAACAGTTCTTACAAGTGTCAGTTGTTAACTGGGGAGAAATATATTCGGCCATCTGTCGCGTTACCGGGCGCGAGGCTGCCAATCGAAAGATCGAAGAACTCGAGCAATTGCCCATTGAACTTGTAGACGTGGACAGTGCCGTGACCAAGTTGGCAGCAGAACTGAGTGCCCAGTACAAATTACCCTATCTGAGCTGCATAGGAGCAGCAACCGCCAAGACGCATAAGGCCACGTTTGTTACGGCAGAAAAGGAGTTCGAGTCTGTAGGAAATGATCTGAAGTTGCTGTTGGTATGAAGTTGCCCTTCCCCCGGTTGAGGCTGCGAAATTCAACGACGCAATCTTTGGAGGCCGAGATGCCGGAACTTGTCTATACACCGGATGCTGATCTTCGGGTGCACGAGGAAGGAGCTATCAAGCTCATCTGCAAACCCTTTCAGTCTCATGAGAACGGGATGCCGGAATGGGTGAAGAATGGTGCGGACGCTTATGCACGAGAGAATACGCCAGAATCCGGGCGAGTGATCGTGATCATTTTCGATCACGGGCGCAGGAACGCGCCCAGTTCAATCTCATGTCTTGATTTTGTCGGCATGACATCCGCCGTTATCGAGAAGAACTTTCGAATCTGGGCGGATCCCGAAGCGGCGACACGTGGCGGCGTCACCGCTGGTGTCCAGGGCGGTCATGGAAATGGTGGAAAGTGCTACATGACCCAGATGTTTGATCGCTACGCGATGATCAAGACCGTTAAGCAAAAGAAGGGAAGCTGCTACGGTGTCGTGGCAGGTTCGATCAAATTTGGTTACATACCCGACCGCGACGAGGGGCGTGATTACCTGGTCAAGGACATGCGGGCTGAACTGGAGAAGGCATTGCTTTTTGTCCATTGTCCAATGAAGTCTCTGCCCCCAGCCGCCCTCACAGCGTTGAAGGCGACAGACGGGTTTACCCTCATCACGGGCGTAGATCCGAAGGGTTACGGGAATCGAATCAACGTGCAGCATCTCATCTCTAATCTGCAAGAGAATGCCCAAATGATTCGCACCCTTGAATTGTGCAAGGTGTTCGTAGTCGCAAACGGTGAAGTGGCGGACAATGGAAAGCCGCTATCGCTACCGGACATTAAACCAATGGAGGGTGCGGAGACCCCGCGTGTCATCGCGATACCCGCGACACTCAAAGACCCGGTCTCAGGCCAGCAAGCGTCAACTACTGACGCCGGGAAGTTGCCGGCTGGTTCTCTGACTCTGCGTACATCGGACGTCAGCATGCGCTGGAGCAGGAAGGGGCGGCACAACATCATCTACAAAGCTCAGTCCGGTTACATCGGCTTCACTCCGATGTTTCAATTGGATGTTCAGTCTCCTTACAGGGATCGCATCTACGGCGAATGCCAGTTGGACAGTCTAGAGCCCTTCAAGCAAAACGATCGAGGGCCGTTGGCAAAGGCTCCGCTGCCAAGAGCAGTTGAACACTTTATCTCGGAGCAGGTTCAACTGTACGCCAAAGAGTTTGAGGCTAAAGAAAGACGACGCTACGACCAGGAGGAAAAGAATGCCATCAGCAAAATGAATGAAGCCTTAGATCGTTGGAAGAACCGCCTTCTGACGGAAGTAATGAAGGGGCTTTGGGGATCTGGTGAGGGCACGAGTAAGCCGAAGCGCGAGATCCTACCAACGGGCACTCCAGTGCGGATCGAGTTGACGCTGAGTCACCGGAAAGCAGGACTTGGAGTTTCATTTCGTCCATCGTTAAAGTTTTTTGATGCAGAAGGTAAGCGCATCCGTCCAGTGCCGTTCCGGTGGGTGAGTGACGACAACAACGTGGCAATGGTAGATGAAGACTTGGGTGTGATCACCACGTTCACATACGGCGAGACGTCAATTCGCGCGGAGACCTTGAAGGGAAAATTGAAGTCCAACGAGGTGCCGCTGGAAGTAGCCCGGATTGTGGAGATCAACATTTCACCTAGCGAAGTAACGATGGCTGCTGGCACACGGGATAGGCTTACCGCAGTATGCCGCTTGGCAAACGGTGAAGAGACCTCTGATGTCTATTTAGTATGGACCGAGGACACTCCCGCCGTAGCCAGCGTTAGCTCCGCTGGGCTGGTGTATGGCTTCGCTCCTGGTCAGACGAAGGTCTCAGCGGGGGATGACAAGAGCATGGCGAAAAACCCGGCTGTTGTGATCGTTACTCCCGGTGAGGGCAGGGGTAAGGGCGATAAGTCCGGAGGGAAAGGTTATCCGCGAGTCTTGGTATCCGGCGAATTTGACCGTGACCCGGACACAAGCGAGTTTGTGAACTTCAGCCACGAAGACCCACCCGTTGCTCAGCGTCCTCAAGATGTTGACAGGAATGTCTGGTGGATCAATAGCTCTGCACCCCTCGCGAAGCTGTACCTGGCGGTCTCTAAGGGATATGGTCACGAATCTCGCGAGTGGAGGATGTACCACATCGAACGAATCATAGACGTAATGGTACAAATTGCTCTGACGCAAGGTCCGAGCGACGGCGATACCGGATCGCCGCAAGAGTGGATACTGAAGGGTGGAATGCAAGAAGCCGAGATTCAGGCAGCAGCAGCTGCCGACTTGGGCGAGTTCATTGCCACAGGTGAACTACCGCCGGAGGACGCATGGGCCACTACGGCAAGTTGAGTGTGGCGGACAAGCTGTTGCTCGCCGCAAATGATTTGGAGCAAGCCGGACGAAAGAGTTTTTCGGCAGAGGATCTAGTTGTTGCGGCGTGGAGAAAGTTTCCGGATGTGTTTGGCTTATCTGGCTATCTAGATGAGAAAGGCCAACCCGTGTATCCGGACTCCAATAGAGTCTTTGCCGAGATTATGGGTTCAAAGCCGATACGGGAGCGGGGTCTTCTCACAAAGGTCGGGAACAAGATGTACCAGATCACGGATGCAGGGCGAGAGCACGCTCTGTCTCTCAACGCCACCACCGCCGTGCCAAGTGAAAGCCGCGTGACTAAGGCTGGACTTGCCAGGCCGACCATCGAGGCACTCAAGAAGCTCCTCGCATCGAAGGCAGTTGAGAAGGCAAAGAACAATAGAGTTGACGACATTACGTTCTACGATGCGTGTGCTTTCTGGGGAATCTCGCCGATGAGTTCAGCCATTGAACTCGAAGGCCGAACCGCGAATCTTGAAAGGATCGTGGACACCGCTCGCGGTGCACTGCGAGGAAAGGCAACAAGCAGCTTTGGGCACGGTGGGCCGGGTTTCGGACTGGACGACCTGAAACGCTTGATGGAAGTTCATAATGTCTTGTTGGAGAAATTCAAGGTTGAACTCGCAGTCATTCGGCAAAGAGGCGACGAAAGGAAGACCTAGCCTCTGTTTCTTGCGCTGATGGCTAAGCGGCTCGGCGTTTCTTCTTCCCGGAGGAGAATTGAGGGAAGCGACCTTTGGAAGCCGTTATGTAGTCTAGCCGGGCTTCAACCGACATCCACCGTCGTTTCAGACGCTCAGCTGCCGCACCCGTGGTGTTGCTGCCAGCGAACGGATCAAGCACCAAATCCCTCGACTCCGTCAAGAACTTGATGAAGAACTCCGGCAAGCCGATCGGCATACGGGCCGGGTGCGGTACGAGTTCGCGGTCACGGCAATACCGCAGGTAATCGTCAATGGACGCCGTGTTGGACAGCTTCAAAAAGTTCGTTGGAATCTGGTCGTCTTCCAGAAGAACGTTGGAGGGGATCGCACCATTGTTGTTCTTGAAGAAAGATTTCTTACCGATCTTATGCTCTGATGGCCGCTTCCCGGCGTTGTACCGTTTCGTGCTCAACAATTCGAGCATTGCTGCGCTATAAGGCTTGAGGACTTTACGATTGTCCGCCTTGGGTCGCTTCGTTGAGGACATCCACCATACGTGAGTGTACGAATCCTTTACTCGGATGCGTTCCACATTGACCCATTGCGCCGGGCTTGGTAGCCGGGCGGGGTTGTAACAAACGAACTGCTGGCACAGGTGGAACTTTCCCGCCTCGAGGAAAGCAAGCAGAGCTTTCAGGGCCAACGGCGACATGACCGGAGATCCTGGCTCCCAAGCGTTCCCCATTTCCATCACGATGGAACCGTCCTTCTTGAGGAGCTTCTTGAAAATCGGGGCAAAGCTAGTGAGCCATTTCAGGTACGCATCGCCCTGCGCATTGCCATACTTTTTCTTGCGATTGAGTGGGAACGGCGGCGACGTAAAGATGAGTTGAACTTTCCCTTGATACTTCTTGGCGCGTCGCGAACTCAGAACGGTCTCGGCCACGCCATGGAACATCACACCACGGAGGGTCTTGTACGCTGGCCTCGCCGCGACGCTGGCCGTCGTTTCAGTATCGAAGAACATGACTTTTGCTTTACTTGCATCCTTGCGAATCCGTTTTGCAACCTTGTTCATTTTCAAGTTCATGCTTTCGTGTCGACCTGAGCATTCGGTGCCGCGGAGCCGAACAGGGTCGGTTGCTGCTGAGCTTGCACATACTCCTCAGCTTTTCCTATGAACCAGGCCTTCAGGCTCATATGCTCCAGAGCGAGCGCGGAATAGAGCTTCCTCTTTAGCAGGGGATCAATCTCCAGCACGACCCGCCCGGACTCTCCGATTGGCACGTATGTAATATAACTTACATTACATAAGGCACATAGCATTTTAACTGTATAATTATCAACATGATATAGCGTGGTGTGTGGCTAGGTGGCCCGGCGCGAAGCGAGCCCTGACGCTCAGGGGTGCATTCCAGGCGCTCGAAGATGATCTGACAACGGGCGGGTTTCGGTCTTGGGATCAGCTCTAATGTGAAGGGGCTGTAGTTAGCGGATGACACCGCCTCGGATTCACCAAGCTACTTCTTCCCAGCCTTGACCTTTGCCCACCTTGCCCGCATCGCAGCCGCGATCTTTTTGCGGGCCGCTGCCGACATTCTGTGCTTCGGTCTCGCCGCTCTCTTCGCCCACCGTGCCTTCTGCGCGAGACTAATCTTCTTGCGGGCGGCTGCGGACATGGTCCACTTGCGCCTGCCTCTTGGCTTCGTGCTGTTCCCGGTTAATGCTGCGAGGGCCGCATGTAGGCGGTCGATTTCTGCGCGAATCTCTTTAGCGATCTTTTCGATTAGCATGGCGCGGAATTGTAGCACGCTACCTCCGCGTGCTTGAAGCGAGGTCTTTCGGATCTACCCAGATTCGGTCCGCGAGTGCTTGCACAGGATCAGCGGTGTCTTCAGGCTCCAAAATCCATTGCTTGGTTTTTTCGTCAAAACCGACCACTTTGTACCAATCCGTCCCGTACTGCACGATGTCCCCAATCTTCAAAACACTGTTCATACCCCTCCTCCTCCCCACATTGCTTGCGTGCCATGTGTCGATCATACCCTACTTCCTTCAGACTTTGTCAGGTCGCGCTGGGAACAGACTGTCCAGCAAGAGCCGAAAAGCTGACGCGCTCTTCCTCACCCTTAGTCTTAGAAGTCTCCCCCCCAAGACTTCTACCTTTCGGCTGTCCACGAAAATAATTTCGACTGCGAATTCCGGGAAACCTTCGGCTCTCGGTATTTGCATGCCGGGGCCAAAGGAGGCTCTTTGAAAATGACACAGATAACTGAAAAGAATATGGCACAGATAACTGAAAAGGAGTGGAGCTGGAATTGGAAACAAAACATCCGACCCAAGCGGAATGACCACATGCGATTGGCCCGTGGAACCACGTGGATCGGACAGGAGGATTACGATGCCGTTTGCTCCTACTTCAACGCGAAGTCCGACGCGAAGTTGAAGGGGTTGATCCGCCGAATAACCGCAACGGTGCCTGCTCCAATAGGTATCACGTCTGCCAGAGACCGATACACATTGAACATCCCGCGACACCCGACGACAGCAGTGGACGCTGGTGCCGTCCTCTGGATAGCGAAGGCAACACTGAAAGAGCGGAAGGCGCGGCGGAGGCTGGAGAAGGGTGGAACAGGAGAACCGAGGCCAGCGCGGCGGAAGAAATTCCAAGGTTAGCTGAACCCGGCCCCGGTAGATTAAACCGGAGGAATCTGTCCGGGGCGGTATTAGGTTGTGTCGGCTACGCGGGCTGACACTTCAATGCGGGCTTGGGGAGCGGTGCTCCTACACCGCTCCCCGACCGCAACTGCCTTAGGAGAGGCACAATGGCACCCAAGAAGAAACCCCGTGAACACGTCAACACCAAGTGGTTGCTCCGGCGAATCTCTGCCAACCTCACCGGCGTCCCGTCCGATCTGCGCGAGATGGTGCTCGCCCTATACGTTCACAGCAACACGTTCCTTGAGGCGGATGACGTGCGGAACGGCTGGGTTCAGTTCACCACTGTAGCCTCCCAAGATCAGCTAGCGGCCTATTGCCACCTGTCCGACGCCAAGGGCGCATACCGGCGTCTGGTGCGGCTCCAAAACCTAGAGATCGTGGACTGGGACCGGGGCAAGAGGAGCAACGGGAAGGGTCTCGCCAAGGAGTACTTCGTGACCCTGGATATTTCCAAATCGGGCGTCCAGAAGCCCGACGCGCCCGATATCGAAGACATCTTCCCAAGTGACGCGGGTTGCCAGCGGGTAGCCAGCGGGTTGCCCGCCCCCGAGGGGCTTAATCGGGCGTGCAGTGTATCCAAATCGGGCGTCTCCGATGCTATATCGGGCGTCCACAAGCCCGATACTGCCTTTTCTGCCCCACGTAGTGTACTGCCTACTGTGAAAGACGACGACCGAGACACAGAAGGACAGACGGGGGAAACCCCCGAACCCCCTCAGGGGGCTTTGCCCCCCGAACCCCCCACCGGGGACTTCTCGCCCCCGGACCCCCCGGCAGCTATTTCCTGTTTACCCGTCGCAGCTACGCTGCTCCCCCCCATTCCGCAGCCCCCCGTTCCAGCCAACGGTCACGACTGGTCTATCAAGGCGAGCAACGGCAGGTTTTTCTGCGGGCTATGCGGCTGCGGGTACGGCAGTCCATCGGGCCAGCGGACCTGCCGTAACGCAGCACCAGACCCAACAGCCACCCACCTGGTTGCTACGGCCCGGCCCTGAACCGGGCAAAAATAAATTTGCTGGGATATTCGGAAAACGGGGGGGCGGTCAGTAATAAGGGCTAGGAGGCCAAAAATCATGGCAACTACTAACCCTAACCCTAAACCGCGTAAGCCTTTGTGCACCTGTGGACAGCCTTGCCGCTGTGGCTACGTGCCCAGCTGCGATTGCTTAATGTGTCGTATTGAAGACGGGCGGGCTAACCCCGCCCCTGGAGGAGCGGTATGACCGAACAAGAATTGCAACGCATGGCGGATAACGTGGCCCGCAGCACCACCTGTCAAATCTGTGGCAATAGCAAGCAGCGGGCACATGCCTTCTGCATGAACCACTGGTGGGCCTTACCACTGGAACTGCGCAGCTATTGCCAGAACATGTGGAACGGGTGGACCAGCAGCCGTTCGCGAGCCTGGATTCGCTGTTACTACTGGCTGAAACGTGCAGAAAACGAACAGGCAACCATGCCGGATACGGAGGTTCTATGAACGTCTTATTCGATTGTGGTCACCAGGGCGAGATTCTGTTCGCTTGTCCTGACGACGAGATGGACGCCGATCAGGACCAGGTAGTGGCGGCCCTAAGCCCGGAGTGCCCGCTGTGCGCGGGCGAAGTAGAGCCGGGCGAACCCAACGTCTATGTGGTTGAGGGCGTCCCTACCACGGACATCATCCTGCGCGGAAGCGATCACGAGGCATAAGCAATGTGTGGAATCATCGGATACCGATATAACGGGGAACAACCTGGCCTGGTAGGAGCCTTCCTGCGGCAGATGCTTCTAGAGAGCAGCATACGCGGGCTTCACGCTACCGGCTACACCGACATCAGCCCGGACAGCGACACCTTGCGCACGGTGAAGGAATCGGTCTCTGCCGCGGAGTTCATCGCCCGCTACCCTAGCATCTTCGAGGAGCCTAGCTCGGTTGGCCTGTTCCATAACCGCTACTCCACCAGCGGGGACCACACCGACAAGCGGAATAACCAGCCCCTAGAAAACGGGCTGATCGCCATAGCCCACAACGGCATCATCTCGCAAGCTACCCCGGCACAATATGGGCCACAGTATGGGCTGTCCAACTTAGCAACGGCAAACGACAGCGAGATTCTGCTGCTCAAAATCGCCAAGTATCTCGGCAACGACCTGGCCGGAGCCGTTCGCAAGGGTCTTACGGAAACGGACCAGATCGCCACCCCCGTCTTCGCCCTGGTCATCCTAGACCACCAAAGGCACCTGGTGGGAATCCGTGACGACGTTCGCCCGCTCTACAAATTCTCGGTCCCCTCACTGGGGCTAACCGGCTTCTGCTCTACTGCGGACATCTTTCGGCGGGCGGCTCTTGCTGCCGACGTTGAGGGAGCCTGTGGTCCGCTTAACCCATTGAGGACATACAGCCTATGAACCGCCAAGACGCATTCTTCGCCTACTACAACACCTACATGCGGGTGGATATAGACCCGGCCTTCCCTGTGCTGCGCGAAATCTTCCGCCGGTACGAACTAAGCCACGAGCAGCAACTGTGGGCAACGTTCCTTTACACCGCGTTCTACCACATTGGCTCAGTGTTTCTCGTGATGCAGGAGTTCCCTGATTACGAGAAGGTGGACCGGGAACGGCTGTCGCGCTGGTTTCGTCACTTCACGCCAGAGCAGCGGCTTGCGCTGTTTCAAAAAGACCGACGCTGGAATGCCCGTACCTCCAAGTACGACCCGGCCAAGTTCCAGTTCGAGGTTCTTGTGGAGTCCTACCTACAGACTATGCAACATCCCCGGCCTCAAGCGGAGTACCTGGCTGGGGCAACTACGGCCCGCGAAGCATTCAAGCGGATCCGCCGCGTCAAAGGAATCGGGCGGCACGCGGGCCTAGCCTACGTGGAAACCCTGGTCCGCTGCGTCGGGTTGAAATTAGAGCCGGATGCCTATATCAACATCGCGGAGGAGGAATCGCACACAGGATACGCCTACCTAATAGGCAAGGATGCCGTCTCGGCAAAGGAGGCAGCAGAGATAGTTGGAAATTTAATGCCCGTGCTGCGTACCCGGTATCCGGACGTCCCGGTTGATGCGATGTATATGGAGACCGTCGGCTGCGCCTTCCGCAAACTGGTGGAGGGCCGCGTCTACCCCGGCTTCTACTTAGACCGCCAAGCGGAGGAGATTAACAAGATCGCTGCCTTTCCGTTGTCGTGCGGAGTTCACTGGGAAACGCTATGGCAGATTCGCGACGAAGTGTTCCCGGCACAGTATCTATCGAGGAAGGGCATCCGCGAGGAGTGGCTAGACCACTACAAGCGGACGGGCCAACTGGTCAACTTACTATGATCGCAATCACGCAGCTAAACAAGGAACAGTGGTACGCGGTATCACCACGGCAAGACCGCGAGTGGGCTAAGAACTGGGGCATCTACGCTCTGTATGCCGAGGACGGGCTGCACCAGCTAGCCGTAGATGGCGAGCCGGTCAGTTTTCACGCAACCTACTTCGCCAAAGGCAAGAAGGCAGATGGCTGGGGAAAGTATGCCAATTTCTATCTGGCCTACACTCTGCCAGCGTACCGGCGCAACGGCTACGCGACGCTGTTATACAACCACGTAATGCAAGAGGCACTGATGGCCGGCATGTTTCGCGTGAAGAGCCTGGTACAGAGCGACCTGGGCTACTACCTACACCGGGGTCTCGGCCACAAGTTCTGGGGAGTGGAGAAGCAAGGGCACCTGGTGGTTGACGAGCCGTTGATCACGCGCAACTGGCCCGAGGGCATCCCCAAGAAGGCCCGCGCTGCGCTTGACCCGCACGTGCTGGGCAGGGACGAACTATACGCCATTCTCTTGAAGCCACCGTTCAACATGGTGGGCAATATTGCGGACGTCGTCTAAGTCGGATACTGGGGCACCACCCCGGAGATGGAGGTTCAAGTCCTCCCGACCGCTCCAAAGAAAAAGACTTTCCGGTACTCATACAACTCATGGCGCTGACTCGTGGATGGGACTATCCGCAAGGACGTCCGCGCAGGGTTAACTCCCTTGCCTGTTATTGGGCATCCACGTCATGTCCGGGCCGCTAGGGTCTTTCACGGGAACGCCATGTCCCGTCTCCTCCCCGAGCGGCCCGAACACCAAAAATAAAGTTTCCCGCCAACCCCGATTCTCCTACCTGGCCCGGTATCTATCCCCATGACCCCATCCGAAGTAACTCGCCTGGCCACTTATTCATGCAGACCGTGTGCGACGTTTGCAAGGCGATAGCCCGACGCAAGACCGACGTTCCCCTGGTTGCTTGGAGAAATCCGGAACACGGTATACAGAAATGAGCAATCCTATTATCTCGTGCATCATGCCCACAAAGGAACGGCCCGCGCTGATCGGGATGGCCATCAATTGCTTCACGCGGCAGACCTACGAGAACCGCGAACTGATCGTCGTGGACAACGGTCGCGAGCCTATCAAGCATCTTGTGCCATTCCATCCCCACATCCGCTACTTCCGGACGCCAACACCGGGCCACGGCTGGCTTATGAACTTCGCTTGCGAGCAGTCCGTGGGAGAGTTCCTGTGTGCCTGGGATGACGACGATTGGTCAGCCGAAAACCGGCTAGAGGAGCAGTTGCGTCAATTAGGTACGGCTAGCGTAACCGGCTTCCACACCATCCCCTACTACGACATGCGTGATGGCAGAACGTACCGCTACACCTACTCGGGCAAAGGCGAGTATGCCTGCGGATCGTCGCAGTTCTTCCGTCGCGAGTTCTGGCGGAAGAATCGCTTTGCGGAGGTATGCCGTGGAGCGGATACCGCCTTCGCTTCCGCAGCTGCCAAGCAAGGCTGCCTGGTGACCTATCACGATGGCGGGCTGCTGGTAGCGCGGGCGCACCAGTACAACACGTGGCAACCACCCCTGGGAAACAAAGGCTTCCCGGCGATGCCACACGACCAACTGCCACCGGCCTTCCTAGCAGCACTCCGAGAGGAGGAGAGCAATGGCATACGGTAGACAGCCCCAGGACATCGTAGGGGATAACCCAAACAAGAGCCAGAACTACGGGCTGGTCAAAGGACGAACATGCGTCCGCGTCGTTAACGACCACAACCTGGATGTTATAGACGCGGCCCTAACCGCGCTGGAGACAAACCCACACGCCTATTCTCAAAAGACCAGCCACATGGTGGTCGTTAAGACGCTATCCGTTGGCAAGGGTCTAGTCCTGGACGACGATGGCGAAGGCAACTTCGTCATACGCACAGAGGCAGAGTTCAAGAAGATGCCCAAGCAGAAGCCGGGCGACCATGAGGTCCGGGCGCAACTGCTGGCGGACTCTGCTAAGCAGTTCAAGGTAGACGACACTCGCAAGGACAAGAAGTGATGCCTAAGGCACCAGCAAGACGATGCCTGCGTGCAGGATGCTCCACAACATCTGCCGGTCCATATTGTCCTCGCCACCAAGAGGTCAGGGACCGGGAGAGCGTCGCGCATAGTCGAGGATACGACAAGGACCGCAGAGTGAACGATCCCTACCGGGCGGAGTACCAGACCGAACGCTGGGCAAGGACTCGGCAGCGCGTCTTCGCTCGTGATCCCCTGTGTGTAGCGTGCGGCTACCGGGCCAGTACAGTGGCGGACCACAAGATCGCTGCCAAGGTCTGGGTCTCCTTGCACAACGGAGACGTGAACTCATTCTACGACGAAGCGAACCTACAGGGGATGTGCGTCAGTGACCACAATGCCAAGACTGCCAAGGAGGAGCGGCACTTGGCACGTGTACCCGGCGTGGGGTCAATTCCTTGTAAGTGATTGTCTTCAGAGCCTACGCTGCTCATTTTTGCGTATGCCGCCGAAAAAAGCCACTTTCTAATGTACTTATATGGGCCGACCATCAACACCGACAGCAATCTTGGAAGCTCGCGGCGCATTCTTGAACCATCCCGAGCGTGAGCGCACTAACGAGCTAAAGCCCGAAGGCTCGCTCCCTGCCGAGCCACCCGAAGACTTCACCAAGCTCCAGAAGAAGTGGTACAGGTGGTTCCTGAAGCACTGTCCGCCCGACGTCGCCACGGCCTGGGACCTCCCTTATGTCCTGGCCCTGGTGCGGCTCTTTGCCAAGGAGGCGGAGGGCACCATCAAGACCGCAGAGCGCACACAGATGATTGCCCTGGGTGCTAAGTTCGGTATGACACCGAGCGACCGGGCCAAGATTGCCGTTGATGCGAAGCCAAAAGACAGGCTCGCGGAGTTCCTAAAGAAGAAGCCCGGCCCGCCCCTGCCCGCGCACCTAGCTAACTAGGGCCGGGCCGGTTAATCGACAAACTTGACGTAAAACACCTTATTAGCGTCAATGAACGACCGCTGATCAGAGGGATCATTAGCTGCAATGACGTCTTCGACCCACCTTACACAGTCAGTAACCGGATTTACAGAGCCAGTGACTACCGGCCAGTTACCATACAGGTTAATCAATTCTGCCAACTTAACGACCACTTCACTTGCTTTTAGGCGTGCCATGTCCTCATTATACCCCACCAACCCGTAAGACAGCTAAAACCTCTATCCGCCCCTCTTCCATGTGGCCTATGAAGACAGTCTGGAACAGTGGTGACCATCGGCTCCAGGTGGTTCGCTAATTAACCGACTTCCTACCCCTAAGTAGATTGGCCAAACAAGCCTGACTCTTTCGAGGACAGGTGCGCGAGGCGCGTCCGTCCGCAATCACACTCTTTCGAGCGATCCAGGACTGGGCAAACAAATTCTCACTTAGAGGCTCATATGGATCGCAAAGAACTCCAGCAACGCAAGGCCCACCTGTTGAACAAGCAGGAAGCCATCCTCAACACAGCCGAGACTGCAAAGCGCAAGCTCACCGACGGTGAGGAAGCCGATTTCAAGGCAGCCACTGCCGAAATCGCTGACCTCGACCAGACGGTCGCTCGCATCGACGCCATTGCCAAGGGCAAGGCGGAACTCAACACACCCACCAGCCAGCCCGTAGTCAACGACGGCTCCAAGAAGAAGTTCGGCTCCAAGCAGACTTTCTCCGAAGAGTATGCCGAGGCTTTCTACGGCTCCTTCAAGAATGGTGGCTTCAAGAACACGTCCAACAGCGCACTAGGCGAGGGTGGCACCACCGACGGTGGCTACCTAGTTCCTATCACTGTTGACGGCACCATCGTGCCCCTGGCCCCGCAGGAACTGGCAATTCGCCAGCTGGCCCTGGTCATCCCGACCGACAACGACATCAAGTTGCCTGCTCAGTTGACCAAGACCCAGGCTGCTGCCAAGGCCGAATCGCGTGGTACGGATCACGCCTTCGCGGGCGTAGCTCCTAGCTTCACGCAGGTCACCCTGACCGCCTACATGGCGGGCGTGGTTGTCCCCGTAACCCTGGAACTGGCGCAGGATGTGCCTGCCCTTCAGCCGTTCTTGACTGCCGATTTGTCTCGCGGCATCCAGAACTACGAAGAGGACAAGTTCATCAACGGTTCCGGTTCTGGCGAGCCGATGGGCATCCTGAACGGCGCTGACGCAGGTCAGTCTGTCGCGATGGATGAGTACGGTGAGGCGGCTCTGGACCTGACCGGCGAACTGCGTGCGGCTTACTACCCGAACGCCAACTGGCTGATGAACCGCCAAACTGGTATCGCGATGCGCAAAAAGCAACTCGCTGCCAACCAGTTCAACCCCTACTGGGTCTCCACCGGGCGTGAAGATTTCCTGCACGGATTCAAAGTCTACTACTCCAGCGCGATGCCTGTTTACAGCGCATCTCCTGCGGTAGAAGGCGCGGTCGCTTTCGGCGACTTCAAGACGTGCATGGTAATCGGGGACCGTGGCGGCCCGGCCATCAACGTGAAGGTGCTTGACCAGACCTCCATCAAGAACGGCATCCTGGACGTCCTGGGATACCGCCGTACCGACTCGCGCATCCGCGTGTCGGAGGCTGTGAAGATCTGGACCATCACTGGCTAAGACCTTCACCACAACTAACAAAGGGCCGCTCTAAACCGGGCGGCCTTTTCCTTTTGCAGTATCAGGTTTTATGGCCATCAACCCCGCAGTAGATTCCTACATCGAAGGCATTCTGTCTGGCCAGATCGCTGCCTCTAGGCAGATAAAACGTGTCTTGCAGCGTCATTTAGCTGACCTAGGGCGTGTCGGAGAGCCAGACTTCCCGTTCTATTTCGACCTAGAGGCTGCCCTAAACCCCATCCGCTTCATAGAAACCTTCATTGTAGCCTCCGAATCCGATGATCCGATTGTGCTGCTTCCCTGGGAACAGACCTGGCTAGCACTGCTTTTTGGCTGGAAAAGGAAGGATGGCACCAGGAGATACAGGAGAACTCTGCTGTTAGTGGCCAAGAAGAACGGGAAAACGGCCCTGGCAGCGGCTCTCGCCTTGTACTGCCTGGTCGCGGATGGCGAATTGTCGGCCCGCGTGTTTATGGCAGCCACGACGAAGAAGCAAGCCCGCGTCTGCTTCACCGAGGCTGTGCTGATGCGCAAAAAGAGTCCCGAACTCAAGGGAGCTATCGGGCAATCGGGCGGGAAGACCGACGACAAGCAAGTCCTGGCCTTGTATGTGGGCGAGACCGGCTCGCGCCTAAGCGTAATGGCCCGCGATGCGGACTCGGAAGATGGTGCCATCGTCTCCCACTGCATCATAGATGAGCTACACCGTTGGAAGACAAAATCGGGCCTGTACTCAGTCCTCCGGTACGGCGGGCGGACCCGCAAGCAACCCCTGATGATTGAAATCAGCACGGCGGGCGACTCTGCTAACAGCACTCTGCCTTGCTGGGAAGAGTATGAGCACGGCCTAAAGTGCTTGGACCCGGCTAACGACACCACGGATGACGAGTTCCTACCTTTCCTGTATGTCCTGGACCAAGACGATGACTGGAAGGACGAGGCTAACTGGCCTAAGAGCAATCCGTCGCTAGGTGGGTTGTTCGGAATTGACAAATTACGCTCGGAGTTCAAGGAAAGTCAGGGAAAACCGGGCGAAATCGGCATTTTCAAGCGGTTTTGCCTGAATCTCTGGTCGCAAGAGGCCGACGATCCGGCCATAGACATCGAGATTTGGGATCAGAACTGTCGTGTACCGATTGAAAAGTACCCGAATCCGAAGACGCTTCGCGAGCAAACCATCACGGAAATGGCGGGCCTTCGCTGCTACGCGGCCCTAGACCCTGCCTTCAGGAATGACACGTCTGCCTTGTTTCTAGTATTTCCACCTTCATTACAGGGCGAAAGGTATCGCGTTCTCCCCTTTTTCTGGGTTCCGGAGACGAACATTGCCCAGCGGGTGAAGCGGGACCGTGTTCCGTACGATCGATGGGCAGAGGCGGGCTTCCTGGAGAAGACACCAGGGGACTTTGTTGACCATCGCTACATAGCGCGGCGGATCGTGGAAATCAACAAGCAGTTTGACCTCCAGAAGATTGCATACGACGAAAGTCACTGCGCGGCCCTGTGGGGAGTCTTGGAAGAAGAGGGATTTCCCAACGACAAGAAGGGCGAAGTCTTTCCGCAGCGGCCCGTCAAGATGAGCGGCCCCTGTCGTGACTGGATGTTGAAAGTTGACCGGAAAGAGATCGCGCACGACCACAACCCGGTACTCCGCTGGCAGGTGGCAAACCTTCGGTGGAAGTATTACCCGGCTGGCAACCTGATCATGCCGGACAAGGGTAGGAACCGAGAGAAGATTGACGGAGTGGTTGCAATGATTATGGCGTTTGCGTTGGCTTCGGAAAACATGGCCAAGCCGAAAAAGAAGTTCTTCATGGTCAGTTCAAGCGAGGAAGACTAAATGGAATTGATAACCCTCGGTCTCTCGGACATCAAGTTCAAGAACCAGTTCGGCGACGGCGATCCTAGTACCTTTGATTCACCCAGCCCGGCCCTAGTCCAGTCCCTCATTGGCTTCCCTTCGGCTTCGGGCGCCATCGTAACCAAAGACTCGGCCATGCGCTGCGTCACCTTCCTGTCCGGCGTGAAGCGGCTAGCCGACGACATCGCTGTGATGCCTCTCATCACCTACGAGCGGCGCATGGCGGATGGGCGTCAGCGTACCAAGCGGGCCTTGGACCACGCGCTTTACAGCGTGCTGAAGGACGTCCCGAATCCCTACACGACTTCGTTTCAACTCCGCTGGGCCATGGTGATGTCGCTCCTGACCAACGGCAACTACTACGTGCAGAAGATTGAAAACCAGAAGGGTGACGTGCTCGGTCTCTACATGCTCAACCCCTGGTGCGTTTCGCAGCGTTGGGACTACCGCAGGAAGGATGCCCAGGGGCGGGAAGCCCCGAAACTGTTCTTTGACTACCAAGATGGGCACTCCAAGAGGACTTTCACCAAGGACGAACTCTGGTGGGGATCAATCCTTTCGGCTAGCAGCATTCAGGGACAGGCCATCATCACGCTGGGCAAAGAAGCCATCGGTATCCTGATCGCTTCCGACAGCACGGCGGCTAAGTTCTTCGCCAACGGGTTGAACATGTCGGGCTTCCTGACCTCTACCGACCCGGAAATGGAGGTCACCGACGTTGAGGCACAGAAGATCGTAGACCGGCTGCGTGACCAGAACCGCATCAACCGTGGTGGCTTCACCTACCTACCCGGTTCGATCAAGTACGAGAAGATGATGTTCACGGCTGTAGAGTCGCAGTTGCTAGAGTCGCGCAAGTGGAACGCAGAGGAAGTCATCAGGCTTCTAGGCGGAGCACCCTTGATGGTGAAGCTCGGCTACGGCGAGAAGAACAGCACGTTTGCTGCTACTTCAGCCTTCCTGGAAACCTATTTCAGCACGTCTCTGCTGCCCATCACTACCCTGTTTGAACAGACCATTACGCGAGACCTGATTCCACCCGAAGAACGGGCCTATGTCTACGCGAAGCACAACGCGGACATCACGCTACGCGGTTCACCCAAGGAGCGGGCGGAGACCAACGGCTTCCTGATCAAAGACGGTCAGCGCAGCCCCAACGAGTGTCGCGAGGCTGACGACGTAGACCCTGTTGACGGCTGGGACAAGCTGTTCTTCCCGGCCAATTCCGGCGTCTTTGACCCGGATACGGGCGAGATGTTCATGCCGGCACAGAAGACCGAGAAGCAACCCGCTGCTCAGCCCCAGGTAAACGCCCCGGCTCCGGCTGGCCCCAAGGCGGAGACGCTGGCCCGGTTCAAGGCCATCGTCCGTGGCGAAGCGGAACGCTGCGTCCGGAAGGAATCGACTCAGGTCACCAAGCTCTGGGCCAAGGGCAAAGACGCTGTTGCAGCCTTCTACACCGACCACGCAGACTTCATCGCGGGCAATCTGAAGATTACAGCAGAGGAAGCCAAGCGGTACTGCGCGGTCCGGTTAGAGAAGCTCAACACCGTACCACCCGAACAACTATTTCAAGACCTTACAGGGGCGGTCGCCGAACTAGAAGCACTCGCCACAGGAGACAACTAATGAAACCACTATCGCTTCGCAAACAGCTGCTCAACACGTCGTTCTCGGCACAGGCAAACGCAGGTGAACTGGTGCTGGAGGTATACGACATCATTGGCGAAGACTGCTTTGGTCAGGGCATCTGCGCCAAGCAGGTATCCGAAGCCATCGCAGCGGCGGGTAACTTCGACCGGGTGACCCTGTCTATCAACTCTCCTGGTGGAGACCTATTTGAAGGTGTCGCGATTTACAACATCCTCAAGGGTTGCGGCAAGCCGGTTAGCGCCAAAGTTATCGGCTTGGCAGCGTCAGCCGCATCGCTCATCGCTTGCGCTGGCGACGAGGTCACCATGGGTCTGGGGACACAGTACATGCTTCATGAGGCCATGGCCATAGAAGCGGGCTATGCCGCGGACATGCGCAAGATGGCCGATACGCTGGACTCCGTGACCAACTCTGCTGCGGACATCTACGTCGCCAAGACGGGAATGGCCAAGGACAAGATCCTCGCCATGATGGCCGCTGAAACGTGGATGGGGTCAGAGGAAGCCTGCACGAAAGGCTTCGCCGATGCCTGCTCCAAGACACAGGCAATGGCGTCAACCCGGTCCTTTGATCTGTCGGTGTTCAAGAACGCTCCGGCAGAACTATCGAAGACCGAACCGGAACCGAAGACTGAACCAGAGGTGGCCCCGGCCCCGATAGTAGAGGCAGAGGCAGACCCGCTGATTGACATCTACCGTAAGAGGATTGCAGTCGCGAGGAGCAAATAATGTTTGAAGAGCTAATCCTAGGAGGGTCGCCTCCGGTACTAGGCCCGGCTGTAGAGCCTGTTACGGTCGCGCAACTGGCTGCCTTCAGTCGGTTTGACGCACCGGAGCAGTATGTCAGTCTGTCGCCATTGACGGAGAACGAGGAATACAACCTGGTAGAATCGTTCTTACTCGCGGCCCGCGAGCAGTTTGAATACGACACGCGGTTCGCGCTGATCACGCAGACGTGGCGTCTTAGCCTGGATCGCTTCCCCGGCTTCCCGATTAACAGCACGGGCGTCAGCGAATTGCTGCCTTCAGTGCCCTACTACATGCCGTTCTATGAGCCATCCTTTTACCAGGTAGACCCCAGCAACTCATCTATTGACTTGCTCCGCCGTCCGGTACAGGAAGTGCTCTCTATCAAGTATGTTGACCCTACTGGCGAAGAGCAGACTCTGGGCCCGGAGAGCTACAATCTGTTTAACAATACCATCAACCTAAACCACGGCTACTTCTGGCCCACTTGTATGCCTGTCCCGAACTGCGTGCGTATCGAGTACACCACCGGCTTCGGCGATAGGGCTGCCAGCGTACCGGCCCGCGCTAAGACCGCCATCAAGTTCCTGGCCGGTCACTGGTTTGAGAACCGCAGTCTGGTGGCTCTTAGCCCGACTTCGGAAGTCGCCCACACTTGGCGTCGGCTGCTAACCGGCTTCCGCACGCTGTACATCCCCAAGTAAGGAGAACGGATGCTCTCTCGCGCAAATGAAGGACCAAAGGCAGGTGATCTCCGCCACCGGGTAGACATCATTATGCCGAACGTAGATGCCGACGATGGGTATGACTCCGGCTCGCCCACGACGGTCCTCGCCAACGTCGCGGCTAACGTCAGCGACCTGGCTGGCTTCGACATTATCCGGGCGCAGATGATCGCGGACAAGGCTACGCACGTGGTCACCGTGCGCTACAACGCAGCGATTCAATCAAAGATGCGGGTGATCTCCGAAGGCAAGACGTTCTACATCCAGTCCGTGACGGACCCCAACAAGCCCACGCATGGCGTTTGGATGAACCTGCTCTGCTACGAAATCGAGGCCAAGTAATGCTGAAGAAGGGACTCAAGGCACTGTTGAAGGCAGACACGGGCATACAGGCTCTCGTGGGCAACCGCGTGCGCGTGGGCCGTATCCCCCAGGGGAGCGATTACCCTACCGTGGTCATCAAGTTTGTAGCCAGCGAGTTCATTAATGCGCTGGAGGGCACGAACGCCACACAGATGCGTCGCGTGCAGATCGACTGTTGGGGCAATACACCTGAAGAAGTGGATAACTTGGCTCAGGCTGTTCACAATCTCCTTGACAGCTACAAGGGCACGCTGAGCGAGGGTACTTTTGTTGCCAGTTGCTTGCCAGCCGGGGATGTTGACCTCTTAGACGAAGAGCTACAGTTGGCGGGCCTAGCCGTAGATTTCAACGTCTGGTACACACCGGGCGAGTTCCTGTCGCCTCCGGTCTAACCCTTCTCGATCAGCTTCTCCCGTTCCATCACTTCATTTCCTTTACCTGCGTGGCAGTATTGCATCCGAATACTTCCCAGCCATGGTCGTCTTGTTGCAAAAGCGGCCTTGCCATGTCTGGAGGCAACACGTATCGGTGCGTGTATTCCTTCTCTGGGTGATACTGACTGTAACCACGAAACCAGACGGTAGCACACACGTAATTGTCCGACGTCACAGCCAAGCTCTGAATCTTCACGTCATTCTTGTACGGCGAGTCCATCAAAGCCCGGCGCTCGATGTCGAGAGTGCGAGCCCACGTCACGAACGTCGCGACCTGTTCCTGCTGCACCGCTGTTAGTCTTACAGGTGCTGCGACGGCTTGCTCCCGGGTCTGCGGAGTTGCGCAAGAACAAGTCATCAGCGTGATGCTAAATAGCATAATCGTGCTCAGTCGTTTCATCATTTCGCCTCCTTCGGGTGAGCCTCCTCACTTGCACATTACGCTGGGATTGTCTTTCGCTAACTCCAGACAAGCCTTGTGCTGCTTGTTGCGCTTTGCAACTTCACCCAAAGTCTCCTCTTGAGCCGGGGCCGGTATAACAACCGGGGCCGGAGCCAACGTGGAAGCGGGCGATGATGTAGCTGCCTTGGGCAGCGGGTTGGGAATCGGCGTCGCACTGAGCACAGGGGTCAATGGGGTCGATGCGTCGGGAGCCGGGTATACAGGACTGAGAACGTCTTTAGTTAGGTCGAGCACGTCCCCCTTGAACTTGGCACCACACCACTCTCCCACTATATGGTTGTCCATATACTCCCCGAAGGGAGCAGAATCCCAGAATGATGTGTTCGGATTTGTGGACGACACGAACTTCATGTTCCCCTTCTTGTCTTCCCAAACGAACGCCACGGCCCGGTTATAGCCTCCCATGCCGTTCTTCGCCCGGTACCAAATACAAAGCCCCCCACGCTCCTTGTTGTTCTTGCGAGCCTGTACACGTTCCGTGACGAAGCTATCGGGGTCACGCATTTGATCCTTGAGTTCTGCCACAAGAATCTTTACGTGTTCGATTGCAGCAGAACGCTCGTCAGTCCAGCCATACAACGAGGTCAGGAGCAACATCGCGAGCACTAGCAGGATGCGTTTCATCGGTATTGCCTCTTAGTCGTACCTCATAACCTAGCCGGACGAAAAAAGCTAGTTACTCAAGTACCCCACCCGCTACCGTCCCCCGGTATGCCGACTTTCTACCCCTCTACAGGAACACATTTCTCCTACGAGGGAAACACAACATGAGTTACACAGAATCAGCAGCCCGTCTAGGTCTCGGCCTATCGCTAGAACTTGGCCAGGATGACGCGGTCCTATCGCCCATATCTCCCGAAACCTTCAAGCAAGTCGGTGAAATCACGTCGCTGGGCAAATCCGGCGCGAAGGCCGACACCGTTGACGTTACCAACATGCAGTCGCCCGACGGCTTCCGCGAGTTCATCTCCGGCCTCCGTGACGCTGGCGAAGTAAGCTGCACGGTCAACTTCGTAGTTGACGATGCGGTCGCGAGTCAGGTTGAGGGTCTCTTCAACTCCGGCGAACGGCGCAACTGGAAGATTGTTGTTCCTCCGGCTGCGAGTGAGATCAGCAGCCCCGGCTACTGGTCGTTTAAAGCGATCGTGAACGCATACGGTGACGCGACGCTGACCCCGGACAAGGGCATCAGCGTGACCTTCAAGCTGAAGATCAGCGGCAAGTACACGTTCGTAGACACCCCGTAATCGGGGGTCATTTCTCTCCTAGGCGGCGGACAGGCTCCTTGAGCACCTATCAACGGTGACAGCCTGTCCGCCCGTAGTGCCTCGCAATACCGCCCGCCCGCAGTATCAAGTTCCGAGGACATCTTATATGCAAAACACACTCAGAAAGGTACTCGCTCCGCCGGTTGAGGTCAGCCTCCCAGCGGACAAAGACGACCAAGGCAACCTGGTCTACAAACCATATCTCCTGGCCTATGACTTCGCGGCCATCTGCAACGTCAAGGCAGCCACCGGCAAGAGCATGTTAAACGCCAAGCTGTGGGACGGCATTGAGGAAGACCCCGAGCTATTTGTGGCCATCGTGTGGGCCGGGCTGAAGCTATACCAGCCAGCGATAACGCTAGATGAGGTCAAGGGGATGACGTTCGGCGCAACTTGGGGTGATGTCCTAGGGAAGATTCTGGAGGCATGGCAAGCGGCCCGGCCTAAAGCGGACCCCAAGACGGAACCGACAGCGGAGCCAGCGTCGGTTCAGGCATAACGGTAGACCTTCTCGACTTCTACTGGTCGGTAGCGAGATTTGACCTACGGCTCAGCGACGAGGATTTCCTCGCGCAGACACCTAGGACTTTGGATTTGCTGATTAAGCGGCTGGAGCATCACGAGTTCCAGAAGTACCACCCATCCGCGAAGATAGCCATGATTCTGGCCAACGTCAATCGTGACTCTAAGACGTGTCCCGAAGGCTTCAGCGAACTGGATTTCATCCCGCCGTACCTGGTCCCCAAGGGATCGCGCAAGCGGGTGCCACAGTTCGATGAGGCTGGGAACGTCGCCCACACGGATGTGAAGACACTATCGCCCGATAAACAGAGGGACTTCCTGAACAACATGTTCGGGTACGACCCGAAGAAGAGGAAGAAGGGCAAACGTGGCAAGTCAAAGCTCAAAAGTGCTTGAAATCGCGGCTGCGATACACGAAGCCGAACGGCTGCTAGAGAGACACCGGCTGGCCTTGCGCGAGGAATTACGCGAGTTCTTCCAATGCGGCCCGCGTATGTCGGCAGAGGAACAGAAGAAGTTCCTAGTGGATTTGTGGTTCGCGCTGCACAACGAGGACTTGGATGGCTGAAGACATCGATGTAGTGGTCACCGGGCTGCCAGAACTGGCGGAAACGCTAGACATCATACCGATTCAGTTAAGCAACCTCATCCTGCGCGAGTCTCTTGTGGACGGCGGTGAGGTGGTCGCGGACGCGGTTCGCGCAGCGGCCCCGGTAGCAGCCCAGCAGTCCCACTTGGAAGGCGAGCCGGGCGAGTTACGCGACAGCATCATAGTCGCGGCTCGCGTCTACTCCGACAAGAACTACGGCATTGCCCACATCGGGCCGGAGTACGACAAGGGCCGGTACAGCAAGAAGACCCGCACGCATAGCCCCGGCGTCTACGCGAAGTTCGTGGAGTACGGCACCCGTCTTATGGATGCCCACCCGTTCATGCGGCCCGCGTTTCAGGCAGCCAAAACAGCAGCGGTGGAGGCTTTCGGGCAAGGCATAGCCCGCAGGATGGACAAGTTGATTTCGGCAGTTCGCAGCCTAAGTAAGCTGCCACAGGGAGAGTAAGTATGGCCACAACCGTTGGCGCAATCCAAATTGATCTAGTAGCTGGCCTCGCCAAGTTCAAGGAAGGTATGCGCGAGGGCACCGATGTAGCTACCCGCGAGACCCGTGCTATGTCCCAGGCCATGCGCAGCGAGACCCAAGAGGCTCGCGGCTCCCTCATGCTGCTCGGTGAAGAGGTTGGCGTTCGTATGCCGCGGCACTTGCAGGCTTTCGTCGTACAGCTACCCGGCGTCGCCAAGGTCATGTCGGCAGCGTTCTCCAGCATCGCGGTCCTCGCTCTGATCGAGGTCATCGTCAAGGGCATAGAGAAGATCACGGAATGGCAAAAGAAGGCCCAGGAACTAGCAGACGCCTGGAAGAAGATAGACACCGAAGGCCAAGCGGCCCTGCGCTCAGTCGGTGAAGAGATCCTGGACGCGCAGAAGAAGATTGACGAACTAACCGGCAACCACCTGGGAGCCATGATGAAGGCTCTCCAGCAGATCGACAACCAGACCCTGGACCACTTGCGCACGGAGTTCGACAAGCTCTCCCAGGGCGTCCTGACCAACCTGCTGAAGATGCAGACCGCGTGGCTACAGGTCTTCGCAGCCGGTTCCGCTCCTGACGTTGCCAAGCAGTTGGAGAAGTTCCGCGATGAGTACAACAAGCTCCTCATGCTGGGCAAGGGCGACGAAGCCTCCGCCCTGCTCCACAAGACCCTGATCTCCGCCACGCAGGGTTACGGTCGCATGGCTCAAAACCCCATGAGCAAGCAAGACATCGCCGCACAAGCTCTTTCTGGTGATGTGGCCGGGGCTGCTGCTCAGTACGCAACCACCTACACTAAGGAGGCAGTGGAAGCGCAGCAGAAGTTCGTTGAACTGCTTCAACTACAGGTACAGCTAGAGACTAAGAGCAACGAACTCGCGAAAGACAAGAAAACCATCGTAAAGACCGGAGAGGCGCAGCGGGGCGAGAACGACAAGGACGCTGCGCTCAAGGCTAGCAGGGAGATCGGTGACGCCAAGATCACGCTGATACAGGATCAGCAGAAGCTCCAACAAGCAACCATCCGTACCGGGCAGGATGAGGTGCGCAACCTCACATTAGCCGATGTCGCGGAGCAGGTAAAGACCGCCAAGGACGCGGCGGACGCAAAGTACAGAGAGGACGTTGACTACTGGAACCAGATCATTGCCAACCACACCCTGAACACCGAAGAGGACAAGAAGATACGGGCGAACGCGAACACACAGATAGAACTGCTCGGCATCAAGCACCAGGATGCGCTGGTCAAGGCCGACATAGAAGGGGCCAACAAACGGCTTGAGGTTATCAAGCAGGAGATGGCGGCCCGGCTACAGGCACAGCAGCAAGCCATCCGTGAAAGCGAGAAGATCGCCCAGGACAAGCTCGCGCTGGCCCAGGAAGACATCAAGAACGCGGAAGCGCACGTCAAGGTCTTGTATGACCTACACAAGATCGACTCTAAGCAGGAGCTAGACATGCTCCTAGACCTACACAAGAAGGAGTACGACGCGGAGCTCGACCGGCTGAACACCAAGGTACAGAACGCAGCTGCCGAGCTAGTCATTGAGGCCAACAAGAACGGGCAAATTCTAACCATGGATGAGGCACTCGTGAAGGCTCGCAAGAACCTGGACAGCGAGTACCTGAAGGCCAAGGCCAAACTCGAAGGCGACAACCAAAAGACGATAGACGACAACTCCAAAAAGCTACAGCAGTCATACGAAAAGATCACGGGCCAGTTTAGTGACCAGCTAAACCAGATGCTGGTGACCGGCAAGGCCAACTGGACGTCCTTCTTTCAATCTATCGAGACCGACATGCTGAAGTTGATAGAGAAGCGGCTCTTTCAGCAGCTGTTCAATGGCCT
The DNA here is from genome assembly GCA_020073185.1 of Terriglobia bacterium. NCBI lineage: Bacteria > Pseudomonadati > Acidobacteriota > Terriglobia > Terriglobia bacterium. The sequence continues at coordinate 36,569 of JAIQFT010000004.1, read as the reverse complement.
GACGGGTGGCGAGGGTAGCGGCGGCGGAGGCTTCCTTAGCTTCCTGGGTGGTCTCTTCGGCATGGGCGGAGGTACGGGATCGGCTGCTGCGGGATCGGGCGCAACGGGAAGCGTAGGCAGCGGCTTGGGTGACTGGGGCGGTCTAGCAGACGGCGGTTCGGCTCTGCCTGGCAGCACTTACATGGTCGGTGAAGAGGGGCCGGAAGTCCTCAAGATGGGAGCCAGTGGCGGCACGGTCTTCCCAAATCGTGCTCTTGCACCAATAGACAGTAATAACAAGACGTTCTCTCCGACGCTGATCTTCCAGGTCAATGGTGTTTCGGACGCAGATAGTTTCCGGAAGTCGGAGACGCAAATCATGGCGGACGCGCAGCGGCACATGATGGCTGCGTACCGGCGCAACGGATAAGGCAGGCAATCCTATGTCCTTTTGGGAAATTGAGTTTCCGCGCAACGTTCGGTTTGGTATGTCGGGCGGGCCTTCGTTTAACACGACGGTCAACCAGGCATACAGCGGCTATGAGCAGCGCAACAAGAACTGGTCGCAGAGTCGGGGCCAGTGGACGGTAGACTTTCAGGCCCGGCCCGGTACGGGCGACTGGGAACGGCTACATGCTTTCTTCCTAGCTGCGGGTGGCCAGGCGGACGGCTTCCGGCTGTGGTGGACGGTAGACAATTCCGCGACAGCGCAAGCCATCGGCACGGGCAACGGGAGCAACAAAGACTTCCAGCTAATCAAATCCTACGTCATCGGCGGACGCACCTACAACCGGACCATCAAGAAGCCCATACAGGCAGACGTGAAGGATTTTGACGGCAACTACCTGACGAACACCGTCAAGGTTTACGACAACGGGACACTGAAGACGCTGACGACCCACTACGCGGTGACCTCGGCTACTGGGGTGATCTCTTTTGTTACGGCCCCGGTCACGGGCCACATCATCACCGCGGATTTCCAGTTTCACTACCCGGTACGGTTTGCCAGCGATGAGTTCAAACCAACCATCGAAGAGTCAACCATCGCGGACCCGCTGATTACCTGGCCTTCAATTCAACTGATCGAGGTTCGCCAGTAATGAAAACAGCTAGTACAGATTTGACGAACCACTTGGCTCAGGAGGTCACTACTCTGGCCACCTTGTGGAAGATCACTCGCCAGGACGGCACGGTCCTCGCCTTCACCGATCACGATGAAGACGTTACCTACGGCGGCTGCACCTACCTAGCGGCTACCGGCTTCACCAGGACCGCTATGGAGCAGAACTCGGACCTATCCGTCGCCAACCTGGAAGTAGACATCCTGCTGGACAGCGCGGCTATAACCGACAACGATCTGCGCGAAGGCAAGTACGACTATGCCGAAGTAGAAATCCGGATGGTCAATTGGACCGATTTGACCCAGGGCGAGATCAAGCAAGCCAAAGGATTGCTGGGTCAGGTGTCCTGTAAGGACGTGGTTGCGAAAGCGGAGTTGCGCGGCATGAGCGACCTCCTGAACGGCCACATCCAGCAGATGTATTCGCCTTCGTGTCGGGCCACCCTGGGAGACTCCCGCTGCAAGGTGAACATTGAAGCCATGAAAATGGCTGCCTCGGTCACGTCGCTAACAGACAACCGGACGTTCGCGACCACACTCGCCAAGCCGGAGAACTGGGCACGCGACGGCAAGATCGTTTGGACGAGCGGCAACAACTCCGGCCTAGCGATGGAAGTGAAGTCGCAGGATGCGAGCGGCAACCTGGTCCTATTCCTGCCCATGGGCTTTCCGGTACAGGTGGGCGATACGTTCTATGCCTACCCCGGCTGCGACAAGCTAATTGTTGGTGCGGTAAATGTAGAGTCGCAGAAGGTTCTGGTCACGGTTAGTGATGTCTCCTACGCATCACCGCCGGACAACCAGCACTTCCGCGTCACCCCGGCCCCGGCTGCCGACTGGTCGGACAATGGCAAGTTCGTATGGGTTACTGGCACCAACGCGGGCGTCGTGGAGTACGTCGTCACCCAGGACGGCAGCGGGAACATCGTCCTGTACAACGCCATGCCGGACACTATCAACATCGGGGACACAGCGTATCTGTACCCGAATGGGCTTGGCGTGGTGGGCGATTGCCTTAACAAGTTCAACAACGTTCTTAACAACAGGAGCGAACCGTTCGTGCCCGGTATGGACGCAATGCTCCAGTACCCGAATGCGAAGACCTAACCTATGCCCACACGCGAACAAATCGTGGCAGCGGGCCGGTCCTGGATCGGCACTCCCTTCGTCCATCAAGGACGGGTGAAAGGACAGGCTTGCGATTGCGTCGGGCTGCCTATCATGGTCGCCAAAGAACTCGGCATCGCCGTTGAGGACGAGACCAACTACACACGGGAGCCGGAGGGTACTCGTGTCCTGGATGGCGCACGCGAACGGATGGTAGAGAAGCCTATCGCGCAGATGCAGCCGGGCGACGTAATCATCCTGCGACTGCCCCACAGTCCCTGCCATACCGCGCTGGTTGCCTCGCTGAACGGGCACCTGACCATGATCCATGCCTACAACCGGATCAACAACGAAGTAGTAGAGAACTACATCGACCAGTATTGGCGGCGACACATTGCAGCGTGCTTCACCTTCAAGGGAGTTGAGTAATGGCCAGATTTGCAATCGCGATCGGCTTTGGCATCCTAGGAGCATTCACGGGTGGTCTAGGGTGGCTTGGCTTCGCTGGTGGCCTGTCTTCCGCGATGACCGGCTTCAGCCTGGGCATGACGGCTGGCAGCATCATCGGTGGTATCGCTTTCCCTGGGCACCTACCAACGCAGGAGGGGCCGCGCCTTAACGACCTCCGCGTACAAGTCAGCACCTATGGTGTCCCGATTCCCATCGGCTACGGGACAGTTCGGCTAGCGGGCAACGTCATAGACTCTAGCGGTCTACAAGAGCACAAGAACGTCAAGGAGGTCAGCGCCAAAGGTGCGCCTTCGGGCAAGCAGATCACCTACACCTACACGACTACAGCAGCTGTTGCGCTGTGCGAAGGTGTCGGCAACATCATCAAGCTATGGGCGGACGGCAAGCTCATCTATGACGAGAGCGGAGCCTCGGCTGTCACGGCGGTCAAGGGTCTCATGCTGCGCTGCTACCGGGGCGACGAAGACCAGCTACCGGACTCTGCCCTCTGTGCGCTTCACGGGGCTGCCAACGTCCCGGCCTATCGTGGTCTGATCTATGTCGTTCTCGAAGATTTCGACCTGACAAACTTCGGCAACCGGCTGCCAAACTTCACGGCGGAGGTAGCGTTTGTTGCTGCTCCACCCACACCTGCGGTTTGTTTAAACGACAACGTCAACATCGACACTATCATAGGATACGCCTCCAACCTGGGGCAGATTTTCCTTGAAGAGAAAAGTTCGGGCGTTTCAAAGTTCTCCAAGTACAACATCAACACCCACGCCTATGATGTGCAAGATGCGTCCTTCCCCGTCACGCAGCCCACCTTCAATGCTGCGCGTCCGGGCAGTTTCGCCGTTGACGAGGATGGCTACATCTACGGCCCCGGCAACGGCTATTACACTTTGACGAAGTACAACCCGGATTTCACCGTTTGCCAAATGAGTTCGTGGCCGCCGTACCCGTACGAGACCAACTACACAATCGTCTTTCACGATGACGCGGGCAACCGTCGCGTCTACACCATCAGTGACGACAAGGTGGCTGGCTTTTATGCTGGAAGAACAAAGCTAGATGGGGATGGCTCAGCCTGGCTGTCTGCCTATGGTGCTTCGGTTCCGATGGGTCATAGCCGTCTCGGCATTGTAGTTGGTAGCGATCAGGTGCTCTGGGCACTAGGTGTTGCTGTCGGTTCTAGCAACACGGATGTTGCTTACATTACTCGTGTCAATTTGCTCGCCGGAGCTTCCAACATCACGGGCTGGTACATGAGCAGCAACAATTACGAGATGGATTGCTCAACCTACGGGCAGCCTCTCGGCATCTGGCGATCGGACACCGACAACTCGCTAGTCTTTGTGACTTGCTACGGCTACCTGATCAAGTGGGACTGCGGCACCCAGACCATCACAAGTGCGGTAGATATTAGCTCCTATGTGGGCAACCCGGCTTCCGACGTTGCCATGATGGAATGTGCTCACGACGGAGTAGACGAGAACGGGCAAATGTGGCTCCAGGGTCACGACGGCAAATCGTTCCACGTCTTTCAGGTGGCGGGCCTGGACTATATCGCAAGTTACGATGTGACCACCCATGGCGCGACGACGTATAACCTCGGACGCTACCTGCCAGCCGTCGGGTGCCGAACGCTGGTCACGGGCAAGCATAGCGACGGGATCAATCGTTGGAGTTTTATCAGGATCAACAAACAAGGCACAGCGGCTAGCTTGGATGCTATTGTCCAGGACATCTGCACCCGCTCCACGGTTGACGTGGGCAACATCGATGTTAGCCAGTTGGCCGGGATTGACGTTCGTGGCTACCTGGTCGGCAACCAGACTACGGGCCGCGCCGCGCTGGACAAGCTAACCCAGGCATTCCTGTTCGGCGGAGTAGAGTCGGACTTCAAACTCAAGTTTGTACCATCTGGCCAATCGGCCACATTCGCGGTAGCCGAACAAGACCTGATGGATGTGGAGAAGGGTGTCCGGTTCGTAGAGGACCGCACGCAGGAAATCAATCTACCGGCTCAGGTGAACATTACCTACCTGGACGTTAACAACGATTTCCAGCAAGGCAACCAGTTTGAGCAGCGGTTCGGCACCACCAAGGCTGCCGACAAGCTCAGTATTGAAATTCCCGTCGTTCTAACGGCTACCGAAGCTCGGCAGATCGCGCAGAAGGTGCTCTACATGCTCTGGACGCAGCGCAACAGCTACACGCTCCAGACCGCGCAGAAGTACCTGCTAGCCGACCCGCTGGACGTGGGAACGATCTCCTACAAGGGATACACCTTCACGGTTCGGCTGGTGAAGGCAACGCTGGGACTCGGCTTCCAGATACAGCTAGCGGCGGTGACGGAGGACAGTACGGTCTTCACGAGCACTGCGACTTCGAGCGGCGGGCTGGTAGACCACAGCAGCACGCTAGCCTATACACCCGGCACCACGCTCTACGTCTTGGACACTCCGTTGCTTCAGGATAGCGACGAGAACGATACGCTGTCCGGCTTCTACTTCTCGTTGACGCCTAGCGGCACGGGAACCTGGCCAGGTGCTGTGCTTGAACAATCCCCTGACGGTATCTCCAACACACAGATTGGTGCCTCCGTCGTGGAGCCGACGTTCGGCTTCCTCACGGCAAGCCTAGCGGCCCCGGCCCTAGATGCCTGGACCCTAGACACCGCCAACACCATCACGGTGAAGATGGCGAACGGTACGCTCGCGGCGGTCTCCGACCTTGACTTCCTGAACGGCAAGAATTTCGCCCTAATTGGAGCGGAGGGGCGCTGGGAGGCCGTCAACTTCCGCGACGTGGTAGACAACGGCGGAGGCAGCTACACATTGAGATACCTGATGCGCGGGCGCAACGGTACGGAGACTCATTGCGGGGATCACGCAACTGGCGACGCCTTCATCCTGCTCGAGTCGGATGGCAGCACGGGTCGGATAACGATGGCGACAAGCGCAATCGGCTCGCCTCGGTACTACCAGGCCGTCACGCTGGGCAACGTCATCGCGAGTAGCGGCAACGTCCCTTACACGCAAGGCGGCAACGACCTGAAGCCTTTCGCGCCTTGCCAGATTGTCGGGAGCCAGGACGGAAGCTCGTACGACTGGACCATCGGTTGGCTCCGGCGCACGCGGTACGGCGGCGCATGGCTGGATAGCACAGGTGATGTACCGCTGAACGAGGCTTCGCAGAGCTACGTGGTAGAGATTCTCTCCGGCCTGGGCGGGACGGTGAAGCGCACCATAACGGCTACCGTGAATCGCGCCACATACGCGGCGGCTGACCAGGTTACAGACTTCGGTTCGCACCAGAGCACGCTATACGTGAACGTGTATCAAGTCTCCGCGATTGTTGACCGTGGTTTCAAGGCTACCGCAACGCTGAAGTCAGTCGCGATAGGGACTCTACCTCCTATTGACACAGTTGACCTGTCTTCGGGTGGCTTCGTGGTGAACGGGAGTTAAGGGATGGCTTACATAATCAACCTGAACGACACCAATCCGGCCCCTCCAGCCGGCAAAGCGAACGTCAAGTGGCAAAAGGGTGCGGTTCCTGCTGACCCAAGCCAGCCAGTACCCGTCTCGGCATACGCTGATTCAGGCGGAAGCCTGGTGCTGTACGGGACAGTTGACCCCACTACGGAGGGCAACAACGGCGACTTCTACATCAACACAACTTCACATTACCTCTTCGGTCCAAAGGCATCGGGCACCTGGCCAGCCGGTACTGCGCTGATTGGTCCGACGGGCGCAACGGGCGCAACCGGGGCCAACGGCACGAACGGCACGAACGGCACAGTGGCTTCGCGGGCCAACGTCGTCTACACCACTGGCACTATCGCGGCGGGCGCATACGAGACCGGCAGCATGACGATCGCCAAGAGTTTCGCCATCGTCGCGGTGACGGTGGATAGGTCTTGTCGTGTGCGGCTGTATAGCACGGCTGCCCAGAGGAATGCCGACATCTCGCGAGGCACCTACTCGCTTCCGGCTATCAACACCAGCCATGGCGTCATCATGGACTTCGTCCTAGATGGCAGCGCATCTGCGCCGTTGAGTGGCTTCATTTGTTCGCCAGAGGTATACGGGGCGAATGGTGACGGCTCACCAACCAGCAGTATCTATTACACGATCACTAATAACACGGCCTCACCAAGCACTGTGACGGTGACTCTGGTAACGAAAATCGAGGAAGCATAATGGCAACATACACAAGCTCTTTGGCACCCGACAACACAACCCTAACTACCTTCAAAGCCTGGGCCACTCCCATTAGCGCCTTCTTCGCTACTTGCGGCTGGATACAGACCAGCGACACCGGGCAGGTAGTTTGGACGGCAACCGTACTCACTCTAACTCAGGTGACTGTCGGTGCAACTGCGGTCTATTCCTATTCATCGTATACCGGGCCGGACCCGCGTATCGGGATGTCCGTCACTGTAACCGGATTCGGTACGGGCGGCAACAACGTCACCGCTACACTCACCGCCGTATCGGGTGGGGCGAGCGGCACGGTCACCGTCGCGCTGAGTACGCAATCCAACGAAACCCACTCTGGCTCCGGCACTACCACGGCACTAGCGGCTGTGCCAGGAACAGGCGCATACGTGTACGAAATCTGGAAGACCGGGGACAGCGTCGGCTTTGACGTGTACGCGAAGGTCGAGTACGGCACGAACGGCAGTTTCGCCACTCGTGCTTCCATAGCCCTCAGCGTCGGCACGGGTGCAAACGGCTCCGGCTCCCTCACAAACTCCAGCACCCGGCAGACCACACAGTCCAACTCGTCGGTCACTACTGTGTTGCCTTGCCACTTGTCGGGAGATTCGGGGCGCATGACGCTGCTGATGTTCCAGGCGAACACCAATCAGGTCTTCGTCTTCAACCTAGAGCGCAGTTATGACAATTCTGGGACACCAACAGGGTCGTACTACAACTATGCTCACATCGGGCCAAACGGTGGCTCGGGCATACAGCAATCCCTCTTTCCCACAGGGGCAGGCACAACCACTGAGACGGGTGGATTCGCGGCTATCGTTGTGAAGACAGCAACCACGGGAAATGTGGGTTCAACAACGTGTGTTAGCCCGATATTCCCTCTTATCGGAGGCATAGGCAACCCGCTGACCGGAATCATGGTTTACAGAGGACATGACTTTTCCGACGACCAGGTGGTCTATATCACGATCTACGGGGTGCAGCAGACATACATCACCAACGACGTGAACAGTAGCGCGATTCCCAGTAACGGCCAATCATCGGGGTATATGGCAAGGTATAGCTAATGGCGACATGGGCGGCACCGACTAACAAGCAGCAGACGCAGATTGACGCCGGACCAATATCCGCAAAGACGCTCACGCTGGGCACCCCGGCTGTGCACTCGGTGTTGATCTGTCTTGTGGCTTGGGCTGGTGCCCAAACCGTCTCAGTATCAGGCGGCACGGGTAACACCTGGGTCAGTAAAATTCAGATCGACAATGGTTCAAACCATTGTCAAATCTGGTATTGCCTGGATGGCCACAACGTCGCTACTACGTTGACGGCAAATTTCACGGGCAGCGTCACGAACGTCCAATTATTCGATGCCGAATACCCGGTCACGGGGCCGCTTACGCAGGGGATGGTGGTGCTTGTAGACACAGACATTCACACGGCCACAGGAACCAGCACGACGCCTTCGTCCGCAGCACTTGCAACAAACTATGAGAATGAATTGTGGATCGGCTATTTTGATTGTGGCGCGGCGCTCACATCCGTAACAGCCGGAACGGGCTATACGATGCGCACTACGGCGGCGGGTAGTCCTAATCAGGCTAGAGCGGGTTTTGAGGATGCGTTCAATACCACTGCTTTCGCGGCGGTGGCGGGTTTTACGATTGCCAGCAACCCCTGGGAAGCCGGAGCGATTGCCTTTCAGGTGCAGTCAATCGGCACGACAGCGGGTGTCCCGACAGTGGCAGCAACGGCTGCCCAAGGCCCGCTGTTAGCGGCAACGGCTACGCGGTTTTCAATTAACACCGACCCTATGGGCGCAAGTTCAAGCGGAGGCGGTATCAACAAGGTGGGACAGATTTATCCCACGGGAAGAAACTAAGGAGAAATCATGTCAACACCTAACCTGGGCATTTCACACATTGCTGCAAGCCAGACCTCAAAGGAGGTCACGGCCAACGCTGCCTTCGACACGCTGGATACCGCGCTGACGGACCAACTGGGCATCAACTGCGCGGGTAGCGCGGATGTCACCCCGGCGTCCACGGTCGTCAACGGGATGGTGCTCCAGCTAACTGGGTTGCTGACCGGCAACATCAACCTGAAGCTCCCAGCCGTCAAGCGGCCCTACTTTGTACGCAACCAGACGACCGGAACCTACACGATCACTGTCAAGACGACGGCGGGCGGGTCCACGGGCGTCATCATTCCCCAGGGAACGGTCATGGCCATCTACAGCGACGGCACGAACGTAGTCCAGTTCACCCCGGTTGTTGAAACCGACTTCGTGGTCAAGACCATCAAGTTCACGCTGAGTTCCGCCGACATCCTCGCCATCGGCACGACGCCGAAGTTGATCGTGCCTGCGGTATCCGGGAAGATCCTAACTCCGCTGGGAGGGGCCGCGTACTACCGGGCTGGGGCGACACCCTACACCATCGGAGCCGGAGCCTTCTTCGTCTTCGGTCCTTCGACCGCGAGTGGAACCGTCAACATCGGCTACTTCCCAGCAGATGGCTTCATCACGCAAGCAACCAACCAGAACTCCGTCGTCAACGGGTCTTCCGGCTTCGGCGTCATGGGTGATGGAACCGGCGTGGGACTCTACGTCGGACTCAGTGCAGTGGCCACTCTAGGCAATGGCACGGTGGATGTACTTCTGCACTATTCCGAGGCAACATTCTAATGAGGCTGGACCTGGGCAAAATCTTCGCATGGGCACAGGGCAGGACCACCGCGTTCTGCCTGGGCTTCTTTGTCAGCGGCAACGTGCTCCACTACCTGCACCGGCTGGACGCCACCTACATCGCGTTCATGGGCACTCTTATGGGCTTCGTCCTGGGCCACAGCGCGAAAGAGGACCACTTCGCCACCAAGACGGACAGCGCGGCCCCGGCTCCCGACACTTCCTCAGACAAAGGTTAAACTTTCGGATCGAAAGGTAGATAGGTGCGGAGCCGATAATGAATCCTCAGACGACGGTCACATTCTCACAACTCATAACACCCTACCTCCCGCTGGTCACCCCTCCGACTCTTCTCATTCTGGCATGGCGGGCACGCGGCTTCTTCGACCGGCTCGTCAACAACCACCTGGCACATTTCAAGCAGGACATCATCACGGAAGTTCAGAAGGGCGTGGACCTGGAAACGCAGGGCCACAAAGAGATCGTGGAAGCGGTCAACGCGGGCACGAACCGGGTTGTGGACACTCTCATCACACTCCGCAAGTAATCAGCAATTCGCTTGGCTCACGAACATCGCGTCAAAGCCGGGGTCTTCAACCCTCAAGCGGAATTCTCCCACACACTTTGGATCGCGGAACATGACGAACCGGGCTGTCTTGGCCCGCTGTCGCTTGCTTATGCCCTGCCCATTTGGGTTGGCCCGGTCTATTAGCGTGAAGATGTAAGCACCCAAGGCTATCTCCTCCGGCAAAGCTATCCCTTCATCAAACTGTGCACCATCAGCAAAGAAATTGTTCTTCGCTAGGCTATCCCCACGCATCAGGTACTTGGCGGCCCGGCTCATCGTGCGGCGAACGTCTGGTCTGTTCTTGACCTTGAATTTCCCAGCGACCTGCTCAAATGACTGGCACTGGGCATACAGCGCAATCATCTCTGACAGGGGTGCCTTCTTCAGTTTGTTCTCGTATCCGGCCTTGAGCAGAATCTTGTGCATCCATTCCACCGTGGGCGGTCCGCCTAACATCACGAAGCAACCGGCGACTTTGATGGCCATCCGGATACGGAAGGAGCAGACGGTCTGCGTACTGCCCAGGATTCTGCCGAGAATAAGCTGTGTCTTGCTCAGGCAGTAGTAGCTGAGAAGCATCTCTTGCTGCTCCAGGGACAGAGAGCGGAGCACAGTGAGCCATTCTGCGGGATGTTCCAATGAGTAGACGTAGAAGTCGTCTTGGGAAAGGTCATCACAGGTTTCGATGGAGAGCAGGGTCTGGCCTTCCAAGGCTTCCTGCTCTTCCAAGAGGAGGGAGCGGTCGGCAGTGATCTTCTGCATGTAAAACGACGTTTCCATCAGCGGCACTCTAGGCTCTTCAATACTCCAAGCGGCCCCGGTTTCGGGCCGGTACTAGCCGACTTCTCTACGGCCCCAGAACGGGGAGGGGATGGTGTGGGTTACTGAAGTTTCACAGCTACCAAGAATATCGCTTTACTTCTCTCCTCCGAGCGGTATGGTTCGCTCGTTACTACTTAGTACACAGGAGAGAAGCAAATGAAATCGCAATTTACCGAGAAGCAGATCACCAATTGCATGAAGGAGCGCGGCATCGCCCGCAGCTCCGCTCTGAAGTTCCTCAACCGCGAACGCGCAGCCGAAGCACCGACCGCAGCGGCCCCGGCCCCGGTTATCGCTGCGGCGGCTGCTATCAAGGCCGGTCGCAAGTGCGGGATGCCCGGCTGCAAAGGAAACGCTGTGGACCACGGGCAGTTCTGCGAAGCGCACGGCGGAAACGGCAAGCCCCTGGTCACCGAAGAGCAGGTGGAGAAGTTTGTTGCCGACAAACCTAAGGCCGAAGAGCCGAAGCCCGCTACCCCCGAAGCCCACGCCGAAGCGAACGTCGAAGCGGCGGGTGGCAAGGTGGTCAAGGCGAAGAAGGCTCCCAAGGCTGTGGTTGCGCCGATGTCCGCTGACGAAGCGATGGCGAAGCGGGTTGCGGGCACCGCGCTCCGTAAACTGGCGGGCAACCCCACCAAGGAACAGATCGTCGCGGTCTACGGCCCCAAGGGACCGGACCTAACCTGGCCCGAGCGTGCGGCTCTGGGTGTCGATGCGGAGCACTTCCAAGAGGCTCTGAAGTCTGGCAAGTGCGTCGCCCCGGCTGCGAAGGAAGAAGTGAGATAGTGACTTCTCCGCAACCAAATAATCTCTCAGGCGACCGCCGTCCCGTGACGGTCGCCTTTGCCCGTGCGGAGCACGGCTCCTTCTGGTTGGGAACGTTCCCCAGTCGGCAATCGTGCGTCGCATTCTTCGCCACTACGCTCAACCTCGGCATCGAGGACGTTAAAATGCAACCCGGCTACCCGACCGGCTACCCGACACGGGCACGAAAAACCCCACTAAGACTGGGAAGAAAATCCGCTGATACCGGGAAGTCCATTAGAATCGACGTAAGTGCTTGGAACCAGAGCCACGGTACCGAGTCCCTTCTTCGGCACCAGGTCCAGAGAGATTTTCCTCTTTTTGTGGGAAATCAAAGCCCCGCCGATAGTTGCGGGGCTTCTCCCTTTTCGATGTGTAGAGTCTCTCTGGCAGCAACCGGCGAGGATTCTAGTGTTTGACGTCGAAGTAAATCTTGGTGGTGGCGCGGTATTCAGTGATTTTCTGGTCTTCGATTTGCATTTCAAATTCTGTCACCCGCGCCCATTTCAGGCCTTTTACCGTCTTGGCAGCCTCCGCCACCGCGTTGGCCGCGGCCTTGGCAAAGCTCTCGTTCGAGATGCCGACGACTTCGATTACTTTCTGCACCATAGCGCGCTCCTTCAAAGTTCTGTGGCCCGTCCAGATATTACGCTCGCTTGATCACAAGTTCGATGCCAACGGCTTGGCTTGTCCCATGCCTCGTAATCACTGCCGCCTACCGGGGAATGCCATACCGCTGCCAAAGCCTGAACCACGGGTTGTCCGCGTAGCGTTCGTCGTGTCTTTGATTGGCCGCGTAGCGGTCAGTCAGCTTGAGTGGCCTGGTGTCGGGAAGGGTGTAGGTGCGTTCCAGATACTCGATCTCGGCGATGGTCTTCTCGACATTCATGGAGTCTTTGACTGAGATGCTCGACCAAGGAGAAAGGGATTCATGCTGCTCCGCCCATTGCCGTGCCGGCATTCTATAAACGACTCCTGCCGACGGTCCAATGATCTCGGCAGGAATCCGGACTCTCACCACGGACGGTTTAAAGCATGAATCCACGCGCGAGTCCCCTGGCTCGCGTATTATAGCCAGCCACGGCAGAAGTACAATGGAACGCGCGTACCCTGTCGAGTTGAACATCGGCAGGGTTTCGCTATTGCACCTGATTCCCGGTACTGCGGTCGGGCGGGTCGCGCGGGCTTTGCCTCGGCTTCAGCCGCCCGCGATGCATTTCCGCCGGCACGTCGAACAGATGCACGGAACGGTCGCCGTTCTCGTCGCTGACTGTCACGCCGGCAAGCTCCGGGGTGCCGGTGACGCCTTTCTTGTGCGTGCCCACGCCGACCATGACCGTGACGGTGCGCAGTTCGCGCCCGCTCACCGTCGCCTGCGCACAGATGGGGAAGTCGCGTCCGCGGTCCGTAGCGGGACTGCCGGTCTGCTCTCCGCAGTCGTTGACCTCCCACTCGATCCGTCCGTCATGGCTCTCACTTTTCAGGAAATATTCCAGTGTGACCTTCGGCAGGCGTTGGTCGAAGGCCGAGACCAGCACGTTTTTTGCGCGCTCGATGGCCAGCTTGTCGCGCTTGCTCAGCCGCGGCGTCTGCGCGCACGCCATCGCGCCGATCAGCAACCACGACGCGGCGACAATTACGCGTTTCATAAAATCCTGGACACCGACGCCCGCACTTGCGGACGACGACTTCAAATCGCATCCGAAAAAGCACCAATCGAAAATCGCAAATTACCAAGTACCAACCTACCAAATTGCCAGGTCAGTCAGCCACTATCTCCGCCTCTTCCGGATGCAACTGCTCTCCCGGTCGGCTGCTCACGAGCGCCAGCGCCAGGCTCAGCACCGCCACTGACGCCAGCAGCGTCACGCACCCGTGCCATCGTTTCCACTCCCAAACCCACCCGGTCACGGTGGCGCCTAAACCGCCGCCGAGGTAGTAGAAGGTGACGTACAGACCCGCGGCCGAAGAGCGCGCGCGGCCAGCGATCGCGCCGGTCTCGACTGTGGCTGCTGCTTGCGCGATGAATACGCCGGAGGAAAAGATCGCCAGTCCGGCTATCACCACGGGCAGCGACGGAGCCAGGGTCAGCAGCAGGCCGGCGATCATCATCGCGCAGTACAGAAACGCGGTGCGGCGGAAACCGTGGCGGTCGAGAAACTTGCCAGACAGGGGCGTGATCACCACCCCGACCAGGTAGACGAAGAAAATGCTGCCCAGTTGCGCCGCATTGAGATGATAGGGCGGCGCCGCCAGATAAAAGTTGGTATAGGTGAAGCAGCCGACGAGGCAAAACAGAACCGCCGCGCCGGTGCCGAAATTTGCCAACAGCCGCGGATTGCGCAAATGCCGGCGCGCATCGGCGAGGGCGTGCGACATGTGCTCGGCCTTCACGAACCGGGTCGCCGGCGGCAGCCAGGCGCGCACCAGCAGCGCTCCCAGCAGGTTCAACCCCGCCAGAACCAGGAAGGCGGCGCGCCAGTTCCAATGCGTGGTAATCAGTCCGGAGATGAATCGTCCGAGAAATCCGCCCATGACCGTGCCGCTAACGTAGGCCGCCATCGCACCGCCGACGCCGCGCCCTTCCCACTCCTCCACGATGTAGGCCAGCATCACCGTGATCACGCCCGGCACGAACACGCCTTGCAGAAAGCGCCAGCAGATGAGCGCACCCAGGCTGCCGGCGGTTCCGCAAAGCGCGGTGGGCAGGCTCAGCAGCAGCAGAGAGGGAACAATGACGTTCTTCCGCCCCTTGCGTTCGGCGATCACGCCTACAAACGGCGCCACCAGCGCGACCGCGAAGATCGTCACGCTCACCGTCAGGCTGACTTCCAGCTCCGAAGCATGGAACAGGTGCCGAAAAAACGGCAGCAGCGGCTGCGTCGGATAAACATTCAGGAAGGTGCACATGCCGGCGAGCATGACTGCCGCCATGGTTTTGTCCACTCGCGCCTTCCAGCCCGCCGTGACCTGCCCTATGTCCGCCAGTCGAATCTCCCGTGGATACTTCATCTTCAGTCTTCAATCGATATTCTGCAATCCGGTGACGCGAGAAAAACGCCCGCGCCGAGCCCGTCGGGTTGAAGCTTCCCGCTGCCTGCGTGCTGCCGGATTGTTGTTACGCCGGCGCCTGCGCCGACTTAGTCTCCCGGTTTTGCCGAATAACTGGCAGCGCAGGGCCAAAGTTGCTCCCGTTTTGAGAAACTTCCTTGCGAGCCGCGCCATTTATCCGCAACTTTTGCCTGGCGCTGCGGTTGGCAGAATCAGAGAATAGGTTTCGAGGTGGAACGATGACCTGCCATCCACGCGCGCTGCTCTGCTTGGTCTTTATCCTGGCGGTGATCGCCGTCGTGCCACCGCAAGCTGCGGCAGGGGTTCGGCTGGGCGGGATCGGCATTGGCGGCGGATACGCCCGCGGTTTGTTCTATCCACCCTATTACGGCTACGGTCCGTTCTACGACCCCTTCTGGGGACCCTATCCGGCAATCTATCCGGGATACGCGAACGTTCCCGAGGCCGGAAAAGTCGTGCTGCGAAACGCTGCTGCCGACGCGCAGGTGTACATCGAAGGCGCTTATGCCGGGGAGGCCGGCAAGCTGAAGTCACTGCATCTGCAACCCGGCGTGTACAACCTGGAAGTGCGTTCCGCCAGCGGCAATTTCGAGCGGCGTATCTACGTGCTCAGCGGCAAGACGCTGAAGATTGATACGCGGAGTTCACAGCCATGAAGCCTCGTGCGTTGTTTGCCTGTGTGCTGTTGCTTGCTGCTTCTGCTTTGGCGCAGTCGAAGGGAATCAAGCCGCGCGCCAACTCCGCCGCCTTTCCCGCCTCGGCGCAAACCGAAACCCTAGACATCGGCGCGGCACAGCTCTCCGCTTCCCAAGTGGGACATACCTTTGCCTCACCCGAACTCGGTAAGGGCTATATCGTCGTCGAGATCGCCCTGTTTCCGAAGAATGGCGAGCTCAAACTCGATCCGGCCAATTTCACCCTCGCCATCGAAGGCACTAAGACCGTGCTCCACGCTGCCAACCCGCAGGCCATCGCCGCTGTCCTGCAAAAGCCCGGAGGCCGCGACGTAACCCTCTATCCGGTGGCGACCATCGGGTACGAATCGGGACGCGACATCTATGGCCAGCGCCAGAGTGGCGTGACGACCGGCGCCGGGATCGGTGTCGGTCTTGATCCCAAGCAGCCGAAGTCCGACGCCGACCGGCACGTCATGGAGACCGAGTTGAAGGACAAGGCTCTGCCCAGCGGGACATTCGAGAAACCCGTTGCTGGATACCTTTACTTCCCGGTCAGCGGCGCGAAGAAGGTGAAGTACATTCTGCAGTACAGCGACGCTCACAGCAGCGCAACCATCCCGTTGCCGGAACCGGACAAATAGCCTCAACCAACAAGCCCAGCATCCCCAGCGCGCGTCCTCCGACACCCGGAGGGCGCGCGATACACCCGTGTTTGCCTGATGCTTGTTGTAGTCTAGAGTTTTTCCGAGAGGGGAAGAGTCCATGAGGGTGGCATTTCTGGGGCTGGGGTCGATGGGACGGGCGATGGCGCGCAACCTGCTGAAGGCTGGCCATGACGTGGTGGTGTACAACCGGACGCGTGCGCGGGCGGAGGAGTTGGCGAAGGAGGGCGCGCTCGTGGCCGAGCATCCGGCGGGGATCGCGGCGGAGGCGGCGATCACCATGGTGGCTGACGACGCCGCGCTGGAGCAGATTGTGCTTGGGCAGCAGGGTTTATTGGCGGGATTGGCGAAGGGCGGGGTTCACGTTTCCATGAGCACGATCAGCGCGGCGCTGTCGCGGCGGCTGTCGGAGATGCACCAGGAGCGCGGCCAGATGATGGTATCGGCGCCGGTGTTCGGGCGACCGGAAGCCGCGGAAGCCGCGAAGCTGTACATTGTGGCCGCCGGGCCGCAGCAGGCGATCGAGCGCTGCCGGCCGCTGTTTGATGCCATGGGACAAAGGACATTCGTGGTGGGCGAGGAGCCGGTGATGGCCAACGTCGCCAAACTGGCCGGGAATTTCATGATCGCGTCGGTAATCGAATGCCTAGGCGAGGCCTTTGCGCTGGGCCGCAAGTACGGGCTGGAGGCGGAGAAGATGCTGGACGTGTTCACCAATTCGCTGTTCGCAGCGCCAGTGTATAAGACCTACGGGACGATCATCGCGCAGCAGCAGTGGGAGCCGGCGGGGTTCCGGCTGCGGCTGGGACTGAAAGACGTGCGTCTGGCGCTGGCGGCGGCGGATAGCGAGGCGGTCCCCATGCCGGTGGCCAGCTTTATCCACGACAGCTTTCTCTCGGCGGTGGCGCGCGGCATGGGCGAGCAGGACTGGGCCGCGCTGGCAAAAATGGCGGCAGAGAGGGCTGGGTTGAAATAACCGGTAGCTGCCAGTTCGTAGCTGGTAGCTCGGAAAGAACGCCCAGCTACCAACTACTAGCCACCAGCTACCGCTGCGAGATTCCCCTGACCGTCATTTCCTGCGCCGGATTCCCGCCGGCAACGCCCTGGGCGATGATGAGTTGGCGGGCTTCGGTGCGCCATCCGGGCAGGCGGGCGGCAAAAATGGCCGATCCCGCGATGCAGGCGATGCCGCCGATGGCGACAGTGAGCGGCGCGCCCAGGTGTTCCGCGATCGCGCCGGCGAAGAACGCGCCGAAGGGCGCCATCCCCATGAACATCATCGAGTAAACGGCCATCACGCGGCCGCGAAGCTGGTCCGGTACCATGGACTGGATGAGCGTGTTGGAGGACGCCATCTCCACCATCATGGTGAATCCCACCGGCAGCAGCAGCACCATCGAGAGCCAGAGCGTGCGCGAGAACGCAAACAAGATGAGGCTGGCGCCGAATCCGATGGCACAGACCGCCACCCATTTGCCCAGACCTTTCAGACCTTGCTTGGCGGCCAGGGTCAGCGCGCCGAGCAGAGCGCCCACGCCGGTGGCGCCCATCAGCAGGCCGAGCCCGCGCGCGCCGGAATGCAGGATCCGGTCGGCGAAGATCGGCATGAGCACGCTATAGGGCATGCCGACCAGGCTGACCAGGCCGAGCAGCAAGAGCAAGGCGCGGATGGGCGCAGTCCGGCGGACGTACTGGAACCCCTCGCACATGGTTTGAAACGCGGAAGCAGTGCGCGTGGGCGCCTCGTAGCCGCGCACGTCCATCATCAGCAAACCGGCGATCACGGCAAGGTAGCTGACCGCGTTGGCGAAAAAGCACCAGCCTTCGCCCACTGCGGCGACCATTATGCCGGCCACCGCTGGGCCGACGATGCGCGCGCCGTTGAACATCGAGGAGTTCAGGGCGATCGCGTTCATCAGGTTTTCGCGGCCGACCATGTCTACCAGGAATGCCTGGCGGCCCGGAATGTCGAAAGCGTTGACCACTCCCAGCAGTGCCGCGAGCACGAAGATGTGCCATACCTGCACGCGATGGCTGAGCGTCAGCCAGGCGAGAACGAAGGCGAGCGCCATGGACGCAGTTTGGGTAGCGATGATCAGACGATGCCGGTTGTGGCGGTCCACCACGGTGCCGCCGATCGGGGCCACCAGAAAGACCGGGAATTGCGAGGCGAAACCGACCGCGCCCAGCAGCAGCGACGATCCGGTCAAGCGATAGACCAGCCAGGCCTGAGCCACGGACTGCATCCAGGTGCCGACCAGGGAGATGAGCTGTCCGCCGAAGAAGAGCTGGAAATTGCGGTGGCGAAGCGAGCTGAACGCCTGCGAAAGTTTGCCGCGGACGGCGGGAATCGCAGTGTTGATGGAGTTCGCGGGCGGCATGTTTCTTAGATTCTGCGTCAGACAGAATAGCAGGGAATCGTCCCGAACCCCGAGTCGCGGCATGGTTCGATGCTGGGGACTCGCGAACCGGGACTGACTTCTGCTCGCGATACAATCAAAAGCAATGCCCGTCAATATTTCCCGGCTGAGGGTGTGGTTTGCGACCGCGACCATCGTGCTTGCCGTCGTGGTCGCGGGATTTTATTTCTACGGCCGGATGCGGATGCGGCGCGCCATCAAGGAAGTTCCGCAACAGCTTGGGGTCAACATCCAGCAGAGCACGCAGGGGTTCACGTTTTCCAAGTCGGAAGGCGGGCGCACCTTGTTCACGGTGCACGCGGCGCGGGCGGTGCAGTACAAGGAGAGCGGCAAGGCGGAGTTGCGGGACGTTACCATCATTGTGTACGGGCGGCAGTCGAACCGCTACGATCAGATCTACGGCGCGGATTTCGAGTATGACCCGCGCACCGGCGACGTCACCGCAAAAGGCGAGGTACGCATTGACCTGGAGGGCAATGCCGAAGGGCCGCTCAACCCCGACCAGGCGGCGCCGGCGGAGTTGAAGAACCCCATCCATCTCAAGACCAGCGGGCTGATGTTCAACGCCAAGACCGGGCTGGCCGGCACCAGGGAGCTCATCGAGTTTCGCGTGCCGCAGGCGAACGGGTCCGCCTTGGGCGCGGTATACGACTCGACGGGCGCGACGCTGACCCTCGCTTCCAACATCCAGGTCCATTCCACCGACCCCAGCGCGACCAACATCACGGCGCAGCACGGTGTGATCACCAAGGGCCCGAACCGGGCGGTGCTGCAGGGCGTTCGTATCACGCGTGACGCGGACAGCTTGGTGTCGAACGAACTTACGGTGTACCTGCGGGACGACAACACCATCGCGCACATCGCTGCCAACGGTGACGTGCGCGCGCAAACCACGGGGCAGAGTGCGACCGAAGTACGCTCGGCGCGGGCGGAAGCCTGGATTACGGAAAAGAACGCTCTGCGAACGGCCGCTTTCAGCGGCGGCGTGGCGCTGAATACCGCCGGCGAGCATCCGCTGCAGGGAACAGCGGGCAAGGTAACAGTCAGCTTCGCGGCGCGGAACCTGGCGGACAAGGTGGTAGCGAGCGAGGGAGTGAAACTGCTGCAACCGCCGCGCCCTGGAAGATCGGCTCATCCGGTGGAAATCGCGGCGACGACCATCGATTTCCTGATCCAGAGCGGGCGGACGCTGCAGCAGGCGGTAACCGGTGGGCCGGCCCAGGTCACCGTGCTGCCGCTGCCGGGAGCATTGGGGCAGGACGCGGCACAGACGGTGGCGACCGCCGGACGATTTGAGGCGCGTTTCAACCGGCAGAACCGGATTGATCATCTGACGGGAGCGCCAGAGGCCAAGGTGGTGTCGTTGGCGCCAGGTCAGCCGCGGAAGACCAGCACCAGCGACCGGCTGGACGTTACGTTCAATGCCGCGGGCGGAATCGCCACCATTTTCCAGGATGGGCAATTTCACTATTCGGAACCGGCGCCGCCGGGCGGAAATAGCAATGACCGCGCCGCGTGGGCCGATCATGCGCGCTACGCGCCCGGCGAAGAGGCGCTGACGCTGACTGGTTCGCCGCGCGTGGTGGATGGCGGGTTGACCACCACAGCGGAGACCATCCGCCTGGATCGCCGCAGTGGCGATGTAATGGCCAATGGCGACGTCAAGAGCACGTACAGCGAATTGAAACCGCAGGCCGGCGGGGCGCTGCTGGCGTCGGGGGATCCTGTCCACGTCACCGCCCCGACCATGCGCGCGGTGCGCGGCGGCGGCACGGCGGTGTATTCCGGTGGCGCGAGGCTGTGGCAGGGGTCAAGCATCGTGGGGGCGCCGGTGATTGAGTTCAACCGCGATGCACGCAAGCTGGTGGCGAGGTCCTTGACGAGCAATGCCGCGGGCGCCGTGACGACAACGTTTGTCCAGCGGGACCAAAAGGGAAAACTGACCCCGGTGAGCGTGCGTTCAGCGCTGCTGACCTACCTGGATGGCGAACGCCGAGGGAGCTTTGAGGGTGGGGTGGTGGTGCGCGGTGCGGACACGACGCTAACCGCGGACAAGGCGGACGTATATCTGCAAGCCAGGGGCCAAAGCGCCAGTTCAGCCGGGCAGCCGGGGCCAAGTCAAATTGACAGGATTGTGGCGGATGGCCATGTGAACATCCAGGAGCCGAACCGGCGGGCGACCGGCGAAAGGCTTGTATATACGGGGTCTGAGGGCAAATTCGTGCTGACCGGCGGGTCGCCCAGCATTTTTGATGCCGAACGGGGCAAGATTACCGGCGCTTCGTTGACTTTCTATAATCGCGATGATAGGGTCGTGGTTGAAGCCAACACCGCCTCCCCGACCGTAACCCAAACGCGGGTAGCCAAGTAGATGCAGACCCTGGCGACAGACGAAATTGGCAAATCTTATCGCGGGCGTCGGGTCGTAAATGCTGTCAGCCTCCAAGTCAAGCAGGGAGAAGTCGTAGGTTTGCTGGGACCCAACGGCGCCGGCAAGACGACCACGTTTTACATGATCGTGGGCCTCGCGCCTCCCGATTCCGGCAAAGTGACCTTTGACGGCCAGGACATCACCTCCACGCCTATGTACTTGCGGGCAAGGAACTTCGGCATCAGCTACCTGCCGCAGGAGCCGTCGGTTTTCCGCAAGTTGACGGTCGAGGAAAACATCCTGGCGGTGCTGGAAGCGCAGCCGCTATCCTGGCACGAGCGCCGCGAGCGGATGGAAAGGCTGATCGGCCAGTTGGGCTTGGGGGTCATCCGCAAGAACCGCGGGTACGCGCTCTCCGGCGGCGAGCGGCGCCGGGTGGAGATTGCTCGGGCGCTATGCATCCAGCCGCGATTTATTCTCTTGGACGAGCCCTTTTCAGGAATTGACCCGATCGCCGTGTTGGACTTGCAGAAGATCATTTCCGACCTTAAGGCGAGCGGCATCGGGGTGCTGATCACCGACCATAACGTGCGCGAGACGTTGTCCGTTACGGACCGGGCGTACATCATTAACGAAGGCCGCATCTTCCGCGCGGGCACTCCGGCACAGCTCGGCAACGACCCGGAAGTCAAGCGCGTTTACTTGGGGGAGAGTTTCTCTTTGGTTTAGTGCGTTTTTGCACACCAGTAACTTGCTTTTGGGGCGAGTTCGGAGAGACACTTCGGATAGTGATTCGCTGATTTAGCGATTTGCCGATTGGTTGATGCAGTTCAATCACCAAATCGCTAAGTGTTTGTAAGGCATCCATGGCATTGCTTTCACCGCGGCTCCACCTGAAAGTCACGCAGAAGCAGATTCTGACACCAGGTCTGGTGCAGATGGTCAGCGTTCTGGCGTTGAACCGGATTGAGCTGAAGGACATGATTAACGCCGAGATGGTGGAAAACCCCGTCTTGGAGGAGTTAGACGGCACCGTTCCGCTGCTGGACGAAGTCGCCGGCAAGGAAGAGGAGCGTGAGCGGCTGGCGAATGTGGAAGCCGATCCCGCCGCCGCCCCGGACGCCAAGGACCCGTTCGACGAAATCGATTTCGGTTCGTTCTTTCAGGACTACCTCGACCCCGGGTACCGCAGCCCGGAAGCCGAGACGGTGGAAAAGCCTTCCTTCGAGAACTTCCTCAGCAAGGCGAGCACGCTTACCGACCACCTGATGTGGCAACTGGGCGCAATGAGCGTTTCGCCGGGAGTGCGCGAGGCGGCCGAACTGATCATTGGCAACCTGAGCGAAGACGGCTATCTTACCGCCAGCGACGAAGAGCTGATGGCGGCTGCGTATCCCCCGGTCAGCGGTGTTCGTCCGGAAGTGGCGGCTGAGCCCGGACCTGAGCCAGAGACGCCAGGTGAAGTTGAGGCGCTGCTCAACCACGTTGACGGGCAAACGGCAAACTTCGATGCCGTGGACGACATTCTGGGTCAGATGCCCGACCTGAGGGAAGAAGCAGCGCGGGCGGCGGCGGAGCCAGAAGGGTCGGTCGCGATTGCCGAGCCGGTGGGGGACCTGGGAACCTCCGAGGTCGCTCTGCCGCCTGCGGCACAGCCGGAGATGCCGGCGGCGGTTCAAGAACACGCTCGGGAGCGCGGGCCGCAACTGGTGCCATCTTCGGGAGTCAAACCGCTGTTTACCAGCGACGATCTGCAAGAAGCACTGCTGCTGGTACGGCAGATGGACCCCGTGGGCGTGGCGGCGCGTGATCTTCGCGAATGCCTCCTGGCGCAGTTGCAGTTCCTGCAGCATACACATAAAGCCCAGGGCGCCAATGGCAACGGAACCGGCGCAGCCTTGGCGGATGCGATCGCCATCATCAGCGACCACTTGCGGGCGGTGCAGAACAAGCAGTTGAAAGAGATCGCCAAGGCCATCGGGCGTCCGGTGGAGGCGGTGCAGGCGGCCCTGGACCTGGTGAAGACCCTCGATCCGCGTCCCGGGCTCAGGTACAACAAGGTCGAGGCGCGGCTGATCGAGCCCGACGTGGCCTTCATCAAGCATGGCGACGAATACCTCGCCGTCCTCAACGACGACGATGTCCCGCAATTGCGCCTCAACACCACCTACAAGAAGCTGCTGAGCCGCGAGACGGCGGAAAAAGATGTTCGCAACTACGTGAAAGAGCGGTATAAGTCCGCCATCCAGTTGATCAAGAACATCGAGCAGCGCAAGCAGACTATCTTGAAGGTCTGCTATGCGATTCTTGGACGGCAAAGGGATTTCCTGGACCACGGCATCGACCACTTGAAGCCGATGATGATCAAGGAAGTGGCGGAAGAGATCGGCGTGCATCCTTCCACGGTCAGCCGCGCCGTGGCCAACAAGTACGCGCATACTCCGCAGGGCGTATTCGAACTCCGCTACTTCTTCAGCGAAAGCGTAAACGGGCCCGAGGGCGGCAGCACTTCGTTGCTGATCCTGAAGCGGCGCGTCAAGAAGCTGATCGAGGAAGAAGATCCCACCAGGCCGTTGACCGACGAGCAGATCACCCGCATCCTCCAGTCGCAGGGCATCCAGGTCACTCGCCGCACGGTCGCGAAGTACCGGGAGGATATGCACATCCCGAGCACCCACCAACGCAGAGTGAAAAACTGACGTCGTAGTCGCCGCGGTGCGCAAGGTTTTCCCGGCCAGGGCCGGGGATCAACCGCGTGGGCAGATTTGAGACGCGCGGTTTCCGTATGGGAACGCACTAGGATGGTCTCCGGGACGTTCGGGACACGGACGGCGGGCATCCTGGCAAAAAAGGGGGCGTTCGATGAACGTGGAATACACCGGCAGGCAGTACGAAATCACTCCCAAAGACCGCAAGCAGGTCGAACGCGGGCTCGCAAAGCTGATCAAAATCCTGGGCGAAAATTTTGAATCGAAGGTGATCCTGGCAGTGGAGAAGCGACGCTGCAAGGCCGAGATCACAGTGACGGTGCGCAGCCACCCGATTGTCGGCCTGGCCGAAGCGGGCGACATGATCGCCGCCGTCGGCGAGGCGCTGGAGCGCATCGAGCGGCAGGCGATCAAGCACCGCACCCGCTGGCGCTCCATTAAGCAGAAGGCCCGCAAAAAGCAGCCTGCCAGCGCGGCGGAAGTGCAGGTGGAGAAGTACCGCATGGCAGTGGGCGCCAGCGTTACCTCTGCGGTTCCCGTGGTGGTGCACGCCTACCCCGCCGCGTCGCGCTCGCTGGAGGCGCACGTGGTGCCGTCCAGCGATGCCGTCGCGCTGCACCCAATGACAGTGGAGGAGGCCGTCAAGGAAGCCGAATTCCGCGATCGCGACGTGTTCGTCTTCCGCGATAAGCAGGGCAAAGTCAAAGTCCTGCACCGCACCAAAGACGGGAAGATGGAGTTGATCGAAGCGCCGTAAAACCGGTTCTCAGTTTCTGGATTCAATTGTCTGGTTGGAGAGGGGCACAGCCGATGTGCCCCTTTTGCATGACTGTATCGGTCCGTCGGCCGCGTAAATACTGGCAGGCCAACGACCGAGCGACTGAATGACCGATACTGACAGACCGAGCGAAGCCTGGCAAACTGACATGCTGACAAACTGAGCTACTGACGTTACGATTCAACTATGCCCGTTACCCGCGCCAGCAACGGTCGCGTACGCCGCACCAATCTGCATCGCAAGGCCTTGGGTGTGCGCGATGCTGACCGCCGGCCGGAGTTGGTGATCATCACCGGCATGAGCGGCTCGGGCAAGGCCTCGGTGCTCAAGGTCTTCGAAGACCTCGGCTACTACGCCGTGGACAACCTGCCGATGGAACTGCTGCCGCGCTTTGCCGAACTGGCACGCTCCTCGGATGTCGAGCGCACGGCGTTGGTTATGGACGTGCGCGAAGGCGCCCAACTCGAGCGCCTGCCCGGCGTGCTGAAGCAGATCAAGCGCCTGCTGCACACCACCGTATTGTTCCTCGAGGCCAGCGACGAGGCGCTACTGCGGCGCTTCAGCGAGACCCGCCGGCCCCATCCGCTCGGCATTTCGGCCCCGGTGAAGTCCTCGATCGCCGCCGAGCGGCGCCGCCTGCGCCCCATTTCCGCGGTCGCCGACGTGATCTTGGACACCACGAAGTTTAATGTGCACGAGCTGCGCGACCACATCATGCGTCGCTTCCAGCGCGAGCGCTCCGAGAAGAATATTCTGGTGTCGTGTGTCTGCTTCGGATATGGCCACGGCGTCCCCTACGATGCCGACCTGCTGTTTGACGTCCGCTTCCTGCCCAACCCGCATTTCGTGCCCGAGTTCCGGCCTTATACCGGGCGTCATCCCAAGGTGGCGAAGTTCATCCGCTCGTTCCCGCAGACGCAGGAGTTCATCAACCGCATTTCAGATTTGCTGGTATACCTGCTGCCGCACTACGTAAAGGAAGGCAAGAGCTATCTGACCATCGGCTTCGGCTGCACAGGCGGACAACATCGCTCGGTGATGATCGCCGAGGACGTCGGCAAGCGTCTGCGCAAGGGCGGGTACCAGGTCAAGATCATCCATCGCGATTCCCCGCGATGACGAGCCCACCGCAACAATTCGGCAATTCTCAAATTCGGCAATTCGGCAATTTCCTTTAGAATAGGCATGTTGCCTTTCCCGGCCATAACCTCGACCAGCGCAGCAACTTCTCGGCCGCGCGGGGCGGTGCGCTGATGCGTCACGCCTGGCGCCTGGTGCGCTACATCCGCCCCTACGCCCTGCAACTGCTCGCCGCCGTGGTGCTGCTGGCGCTGGTGGGACTGCTGGACGCCTTCCGGGTGCTGCTCGTTGGGCCGATTTTCGACCGGGTGCTGCATCCGGCGTCGCAGTCGAGCAACCTTTTGCTCTTTACCATTCCGTGGTCACACCGGTCAATTTACCTCCAGCAACTTGTTCCCGAGCATTTCCACAACGCGTGGACGATCGTGGCCTTCGCGCTCGTCGCCTCCACCGTTGCCAAGGGGCTGTTCGATTATGCCGGCACCTACCTGGTGAACTACGCCGGGTTCGGGCTAATCACCGACCTGCGTGACGACCTCTACAATGCCGTCCTGCGCCGCTCGGTGGCTTTCTTCCACAAGCACGCGACGGGCACGCTGCTCTCCACCCTCATCAACGACATCGAGCGCGTGCAGATGGCCATGTCGGCGGTGCTGGCGGAATTCCTGCAACAGTTCTTCGCCCTGATCTTCACCGCGTTTGTGGTCGTCCTGCTGGGCGGGAAGCTGGCGTGGGTGCTGCTGCTGTTCATACCGTTTATTGCCGTGTCGATGCATCGCATCGGGCGGCGCGTGCGGCGCACCACGCGCCGCGGGCAAGACAAGCTGGCCGAGATCCACAACATCCTGCACGAGACCATTACCGGCAACCGCATCGTCAAGGCTTTTGGCATGGAGTTATGGGAGGCGGTCCGCTTCCGCGGCGCCGCCAAGCGCCTGTTCCGCGCCAACCTGCGCTCGGTGCGCGCCGCCGCGCTCAGCTCGCCCTTGATGGACGCCATCGGCGCCATCGCCATCGCGCTCCTGCTGCTGATGGGCCGCGACCGCATCAAGACTGGCGCGTTCACGGCCGGCACCTTCCTGGCCTTCATCGTCGCCGTGTTCAAGCTGTATGACCCGGTGCGCAAGTTCGCGCTTTTCTACAACAATTTCCAGCAGGCGATCGGGGCGTCGTCGGCGATCTTCAGCTTCATGGACGCGGAGGACGACGTCAAGGAGCAGCCTAAACCGGTGCAGTTGCCGAAATTCCACGATGCCATTCGCTTCGAGCACGTCAGCTTTGCCTACGAAAACGGCGACGGCACGCCGCGTCCGGTGTTGCAGGACATTCATCTCGAGGTCAAAGCCGGCGAAGTCGTCGCCATCGTCGGCTCCAGCGGCGCCGGCAAGACCACCATGGTGCACCTGGTCCCGCGCTTTTTCGACGTGAGCGGCGGCCGTCTGTCCATTGATGGCCGCGACGTGCGCGAGCTCAGCTTGGCGTCGCTGCGGGCGCAGATCGGCATCGTTACCCAGGACACCATCCTGTTCAACGACACCGTGCGCAATAACATTGCCTACGGCCAGCCTAACGTGCCGCTGGCCGTGGTCAAGGCGGCGGCGGAAGCGGCGCTGGCCAACGCCTTCATCAGCGAACTGCCGGACGGCTACAGCACCATCATCGGCGAGCGCGGGGTGCGGCTTTCCGGCGGCGAGCGCCAGCGCATTGCGATTGCGCGCGCCCTGCTGAAGAACGCGCCGATCCTGATTCTCGACGAGGCCACCTCGGCGCTCGACACCGAAAGCGAGGCCTTGGTTGCGTCGGCGCTGCAGAACCTGATGGCCGGCCGCACCACCGTCGTCATCGCCCACCGGCTTTCCACCGTACGCCGCGCCGACCGCATCGTGGTGCTCGAAAATGGAACCATCAGCGATGTCGGCTCGCACGACGACTTGATGACGCGCCTCGGAACCTACCGCAGGTTGTATGATTTGCAGTTCGTGGACTTGGAGTCGCCCAAGGTGGCGGCCGAATCGGCGAGCGAGACGAAATGACTGGTAATTTCGTAACTTGGTAATTTCGTAATCCTTGCGTCCGCGTGATCGCAGAGTCGCTGCTCGGACTCACGATCCGCAAATTACCAACTTACTTAAGTACCAAACCACCAATTCCCATGGCCATCCGTTCCATGACCGGCTACGCGCAGGTGAGAGGGCAGGTACACGACCGCCTCGGGTTTACCTTGTCGCTGAAGGCGGTGAACCACCGCTTTCTCGATCTGCACCTGCGCATGCCGGCGGAAATGGATGCGCTGGAGATGCAACTCCGGCGCGCGCTCAAGAGCAAGCTGGCGCGCGGGCACGTCGAGCTGACGCTCTCCATCGAGCGTGCCGACGCGCCGGGGATCGCCATCAATCGCGAACTGGTCGGCGGCTACATCAAGGCGTTTCGTGGCGCCGCCAAGGAATTCGGCCTGACCGGCGAGCCCGATCTGAACGCCATCTTGAAGATTCCCGGCGCGCTGGACGGCGCCGGCGGCGAGTTCGGCGAAGAGGCGGAACAGGCAGTGCTGGCTAAGCTCGACGAGGCTGTCAAGCGCCTGGACGTCATGCGCGCGGAAGAGGGCAAGGGCATTGACCGCCAGTTGCGCGGGCACATGCAGCGCCTGCTTGAGGCCACGCAGGAAATCGCAAAGCATCGCGCCGCGGTCTCGCGCGCCTATCTGGAGAAAGTGCAGTTGCGCATGCAAGAGCTGATCGGGGCCCACGCCGACCGCGACCGTATCCTGCAGGAAGCCGCGCTGCTGGCCGAGCGCAGCGACATCCGCGAAGAACTGGTGCGCATGGATACCCACGTCCAGCATTTCCTCGGGCTGCTCGACCAGGGCGGCGAGGTCGGGAAAAAGCTGGATTTCCTGCTGCAGGAGATGGGACGCGAGGCCAACACGCTGCTGTCGAAAACTTCCGGCGTGGCCGGCGAAGCCCTGCGCATTACCGAGGTCGGGCTGGGTATGAAGGCGGAAATCGAAAAGTCGCGGGAACAGGTGCAGAACGTCGAATGACCTTGAGCAGCGGCAAATTACCGGGGTCGAATAGCCTTTTATTGCCCAGCTATGGTTCCGCCGGGATTCCCGGCGCGCGCCGGTTTTGCGCGTGCTGGGGTGCGGCATGAGCGGCATCCTGTTCATCATTTCGGCGCCATCCGGTTCCGGCAAAACCACGCTCACCAACGAACTGCTGACCCTGGTTCCCGGGCTGGAATTCTCCATCTCCTACACCACGCGCCCGCCGCGCGGCAGCGAGCAGCATGGCCGCCATTACTTCTTCATCTCCCAGCGGGAATTCGATGCCATGATCGCACGCGGCGAGTTCCTGGAGCACGCTTGCGTCTTCGGCCAGTACTACGGCACGGCCAAGCGCTTCCTGGAAGACGCGCGCAAGACCGGACGCGACCTGGTGCTCGACATTGACGTGCAGGGCGCGGCGCAGGTGAAGGAGAAAATGCCGGAGGCGGTCAGCATTTTCATCTTGCCGCCCTCGCGGGAGGTTCTGGAGTTCCGGCTCCGCAATCGCAGCCAATCGGAACATATGGATTCTGAGGAGGTGATCCGTCGCCGCCTGGAGGGCGCGCGCAAAGAGATTGAAACTTACGGGAACTATGACTATATACTTGTAAACGACCGGTTGGAACCATCCATCGCCCTGCTGAAGGCCATCGTGGCGGCTGAGCGCCTGAGGCGCTCGGGTGCGAAGCCTTCCGCGGAGGACGTTGGAGTGTTGGCCGCAGCCGAGCAATGCTTGCTGCCCAGCACTCGTCAGCGTGCCGAGCAGATTTTGGCTTCCTTCGAAACGGCCGGGCGTGGACACGAGGAGAAAGTACAATGAAGTTGATGGACGGGTTCGACAGTAACTATCGGTTCATCCTGGTGGCGGCGCGCCGCGCGCGCCAAATCCAGTCCGGCGCCCGGCCGATCATCAGCACCCATTCGCGCAAGCCCTGCCGCATCGCTCAGGACGAGATCAAGGCGGGGAAAGTGAAGTGGTTCATCCCGGAAACGCCGAAGTCGCCTGTAACCGTGGCGGAAGAACTCCTCAATAAGGCGATGGCAGCGGAAAAGTGATCGCATTCGCACGGCGTCTGGGCCGCACGCGATCACCGGAGCGCAGCCAAGGATCGGCTTCTCCTGCTTGCGCATCGAAGTAAGCGAGCCAGTTGCCGCAGTGAGTCGGCTTGGGCTGATAGCTGACGGCTGAAAGCTGAATGCGGCCATGCGAATCGCGCTGGGTGTCAGCGGCGGAATTGCAGCCTACAAGGCGGCGGAAATCCTCCGCCTCCTGCAAGACCGCGGCGTCAAGGTGCAGGTCGTCATGACCCGCGCCGCCCAGGAATTTGTACGTCCCCTGACCTTTGCTGCTCTTTCCGGCGAAAAGGTTATCACCGAGATTTTCGCACGCGCGGACGGCGAGCCCAACCTCGAATCCGCCATCGAGCACATCGCCGTCGCCGAGCGCATTGACGCCCTGCTGGTCGCGCCGGCTACGGCCGACATCCTCGCCAAATTCGCCAATGGCATCGCCGACGATTTCCTCTCCACGCTCTTCCTCGCTACCACCGCGCCGGTGATCGTCGCGCCGGCCATGAATGCCAACATGTGGCACAACCCGGCCACGCAGGCGAACTTGGCAACTCTGCGCAGCCGCCGCGTCCGCATCGTCGAGCCCGGCAGCGGATATTTGGCCTGCGGCATGATTGGGCCGGGCCGCCTGGCGGAGAACGAGGCCATTGTCGCGGCCGTGCTCGAGCTGCTGGGCGCCGCACAGGACTTTGTCGGTGAAACCGTGCTCATCACTGCCGGACCCACGCGCGAGGCCATTGACCCGGTGCGCTACATCAGCAATCGTTCCAGCGGGAAGATGGGGTATGCGCTGGCGGAAGCGGCCCTGCGGCGCGGCGCCCGCGTGTTGCTGATCGGCGGCCCGACTGCGCTCAAGCCGCCGGATGGTGCGGAGATCGTCTTCATCGAAAGCGCGGCTGAGATGCACCAAGCGGTGATGGCCCGTGCCGGCGAGGCCAACATCATCATCAAGGCTGCCGCCGTGGCGGACTACCGCCCGAAAAAGGTTTCTCTGCAGAAAATCAAGCGGCACGATTTCCTGCGCGAGGGCGTGCCCGGCTATGCCGAGATCGAGTTGGAGCCCACGCCCGACATTGCCGCCGAACTGGGCGCGCGCAAGAAGGACCAAATTATCGTCGGCTTCGCCGCGGAAACTGAAAATGTCCTGGAGAACGCGCGCAAGAAGCTGGTTGGCAAAGGGCTGGATGCGATCGTCGCCAACGACGTTTCGCAGCCTGGCATCGGCATGGATTCCGACCGCAACGCTGTGACCATCATCACCGCCTCCGAGGTCGTGGACGTGCCGGAGGCGAGCAAGGCGGAAGTCGCGCAGCGCATTCTCGACGTCATCCTCCGCCTGCGCGCTAAGCGCACTTCTCCCGCCACAAGAAGCTAAATTCTTAATTCTGCTTTCTTGATACTTCATTCTTCATTCTTTATTCCTTTGTGCCTCTGTGATGAAATTGAAATTGTCTGCGATAATCTCAGCTCCATGCCCTTAAACCTTACGCCTGACCAGAAGCGCGCCCTCGCTGCTCGCGTGAATTACTACCGCGAGCTGGGCATTTACGATTTCTACCGCCGCGAATCCGACGTGGCGCGGCCGCCCTCGCCCGCGGAAGCTGCGGCACACGCGCCTTCGCGTGTGCCCGAAGCGCTCGCCGACCACGACATCGGTGTCGTCGTCAACACTCCCGCACCCAGTATGTTTGCCCCCGAGCTGCCGGAGAAAGTTGCCGCCGATCCCGCCGACGCCTTGCGCATCATCCGTGAAGATCTGGGCGATTGCACTCGCTGCAAGCTCCACAAGCAAGGCCGCAAGCAAATCGTCTTCGGCGTCGGCAACCCGCGCGCCGAGTTGATGTTCATCGGTGAGGGCCCCGGCGCCGACGAAGATCAGCAAGGCGAGCCCTTTGTCGGCCGCGCCGGGCAGTTGCTCAACAAGATGATCGAGGCCATGGGCCTGAAGCGTTCCGACGTGTACATCGCCAACGTAGTCAAGTGCCGGCCGCCGGGGAACCGCACGCCGGAGCGCGACGAATGCGAAACCTGCATGCCGTTTCTGCTGCGCCAGGTCGAAACCATCAATCCCAGGGTGATTGTCGCCCTCGGCGCCGTCGCCGCCAAAAACCTGCTGCAGATGAATTCGTCCATGGGCGAACTGCGTTCACGCTCCTACGATTTCCGCGGCTCGAAACTCTTCGTCACCTACCACCCCGCGTTTCTCTTGCGCGACCCGCGCCAGAAGTCGGAAGCGTGGAAGGACCTGCAGCAGGTGATGAAGTTCATGGGACTGAAGGTTTCGCAAAGGACAAGCAGTTGACCGACAATGCGCGCGATAACCATTTTGCTGCTCGGATGTTGGATGGCCTCCGCCTCATTCGGCCAACATGGTGATGGTAACTGCACCACGCCTGACATTTCATCCAGGCCCGATTGTTCCCAAGCCATCGCGTTCTTGAAAAAACTTCAAGTCGCCGTCAAGTCCGGCTCGCCAGACCGAGTCGCAATCCTTGTCTCGTATCCCCTGAGCACGAGTCTCCACGGACGCAGAACGCTAATCGGCAATCGGCTTCAATTTGTCCGAGAGTACAACAACATCTTCACGGGCCCAATTCGTTGCGCCATCCTCCACGCCGACACGGCGGATGTGTGGGGCAATTATTCCGGTTTCATGATCGGCCGCGGTGCCGTGTGGTGGGACGCAAGAATTCCGAAGAAGGATACCGACAAGATTGCTCGCGGTGAGGAGATTCCGGGGAATAAGTATCCACTCAAAATTATGACCGTAAATAATGAGAATGTGCTGCAAAAGGAATGTCGCAACCACAAACGTTGAAGTCCCACACGATGCCTGAATTCTGCGACGTCGCGCTGCCCGTGCCGCTGGAGGCGAACTTTACCTACCGGCTCAATGGCGCCGCTCCGGTCATCGGTGGGCGCGTTATCGTGCCCTTTCGCGAGCAGCGCCTGCCGGGCATTGTGGTCGCACTCCACGACACGCCGCCAAGGATGACGGCCAAGAACGTCCTCACCGTTCTCGATTCCGCGCCTGTGCTCGATTCCGATCTGCTCAAGCTCGGCCAGTGGATTGCCGATTACTACGTCGCGCCGCTGGGCGAGGTCTTTCGCACCATGCTGCCGCTGGGCGCCGAATTCCGCCGCGCGCGCGGCTATCGCCTCACCGACCGCGGCATGGAAGCACTGCACCAGTCAGCGACGCTCGGCTCGTCATTGCGTTCCCCGAAATCGGCCGAGGACCAGGCATCGGAGATCGCAGTTATAAATCATCTTCTCGACCGCGACCTCGTACGCGAGGAATCGCTGCGCTCCGCAACGCACGCCACGCGAACAACCCTGAATGCGCTCGTCCGCAAGAAATGGATCGAACGCCTCGACCTCTCCGCCGTTCGCGACGCCACTCGCACCATCCGCGTCGCCGTGCTGAACGAATCCCTCGAGCCGCGCTGCGCCGAGGCCACCAAAGGCCGCGCCCTCAACGCCAATCAAAGCGCCTTACTGCGCGCCATCAAAGAGGCCGGCGGAAGCCTCGCCGTCGCACAGCTCAACCAATTACCGATCCCGCGCACCACGCTCAGCACGCTGCTCAAACGTGGCTTGGTGATGATCGAAAACCAGCCGGCGGAGCTTCGCAGGTCGTCGCTGAAAACGCGCGGCCTCGACTTCATCTTCAGCCCCAAGCAGAATTCCGGGCTGCAGCACATCAACGCCGCCGTCGCCGCCAGGAAATTTTCGGTTACGTTGCTGCACGGTGTGACCGGCTCGGGCAAGACCGTGGTCTATCTCGCCGCCATGCAGGAGGTGCTGAATGCAGGACGCTCGGCGATCATGCTGGTCCCGGAGATCGGCCTCACCCCCGCCGCCGCCGCGCACCTGCACCAGGTATTCGGCGAACAGGTTGCCATCCTGCATTCCGCTCTGAGCGACTCGGAAAGGGCTGAGCAGTGGCATCGCATCCGGCGTGGCGAGGCGCGCATGGTGGTGGGCACGCGCTCGGCGGTGTTCGCGCCGGTGACTGATCTCGCGTTGATCGTGGTTGACGAAGAACACGATCACTCCTACAAGCAGGAGGAAACGCCGCGCTACCACGCGCGCGATGTGGCCATCATGCGCGCGAAAATGGCGGGCGCGGCGATCGTCCTGGGTTCGGCAACGCCGTCGCTGGAGTCTTACCACAACGCGCGCACCGGCAAGTCCACGCTGATCGAACTTCCCGATCGCGTCGAGAGCCGCCCGCTGCCCGAGGTCGAAATCCTCGACATGCGTGAAGAGTTCCGCGAAACCGGCCACCAGCAGATCGTCTCCCGCAAGCTCGCGGCGGAAATCGGCGACCGCTTGGCTCGCAACGAGCAGGTCATGCTGCTGCTCAATCGGCGCGGCTACTCCGCCTTCGTCCTCTGCCGTACCTGCGGCGACACGGTGCAGTGCAAGAACTGCGCCATCGCCATGACCCACCACAAGCGCCGCCGCGCGCTCGAATGCCACTACTGCGGCTACACCCGCCCGGTGCCGCAGACCTGCCCCAAGTGCGGCAGCGAGTACGTGCAATTCCTGGGCTCCGGCTCGGAGAAGCTGGAAGAGCAGCTCCACGCCATGTATCCGCAGGCGCGCATCGCGCGGCTCGATCGCGACACCGTCCGCGCCCGCGGCGACTTCGAGCGCGTGCTCTCCGCCCTGCACGCCGGCGAGTTGGACATGGTTGTCGGCACGCAGATGATCGCCAAGGGCCACGACATTCACGGCGTCACGCTGGTGGGCGTGGTGGGCGCCGACCTCGCTCTCGTCTTCCCCGACTTCCGCGCCGCCGAGCGCACCTTTCAGTTACTCGCACAGGTCGCTGGACGCGCCGGACGCGGCAGCGCTCCCGGCAAGGTGATCCTGCAAACCTATTTCCCCGAGCACTACGCCGTGCAGTTCGCCGCGCAGCACAACTACTCGGCGTTTTACGACAAGGAACTCCGCTACCGGAACTGGATGCGCTATCCGCCCTTCAGCGCGCTCGCCAACGTGCTGGTGCGTAGCGACTGCCTGGACGACGCGCTTCAATGGGCGGGAACGCTCGGGCAATGGCTGGAGAAGACGCCGCACGAAAGCATCCGCGCACTCGGCCCGGCCGCGGCGCCGCTTTCGCGCCTCATGACCGAGTACCGCTATCATTTTGTCCTGAAATCCGCCAGCCGCGCCAAGCTCAATGGCCTGCTGCGGGCCATGCTGGCCTACGCCGTCGCGCAGAAAATCCCGCGCACCAATGTGGTTGTGGACGTGGACGCTCTGTCGCTGCTTTGAAGGAGTCAGGAGTGAGTAGTTAGCGTCAAGTTGGTGTTTACCCACCCCCCTCCCCCCATTTCAGGAGCAAGGGGACTCGGGGTCGTCAAAGGCGGTCTTTAAACCTGCTCGGTCTCCTATTTACCGGTTGTCGGGGCATACTTGGCCTTTCCCTCATCGCGCCACCAGTCCTCCCAGTTCTGAGTGTACTGAGCTCCGGACTTCTCGAATTCAGGAAGCGAAGGGGAATGCGTTGCATCAGTGATACCCGTTATCTCGGCGAGTGTCTTCACTGCTTGGAAACGAACAAACTGATCGCCGTCGTTCAGGCTGTTCACGAGTGCGGGAATACTCCTTTCGTTTCTAATCGCACGCAGCGCTTGCAATGCACTGCGCCGGAAATAACGATTCTGTACCCGCAAGAAGTCGGTTAGAAATGTAGTAGCATTCACATCGCGAATATTGGATATTGCCGACAAGAACGGAGAATCATCGAAGCTCAACACGGCGTCGTCGGGTATGCGACTGGCAAAATCCAGCATCTCTCGTAAATGGGAAAAATCCCGGTTGTTCAACAGAATTGGAAACACCATCGCATCGATCGAAGGGTCGCTCCGCTTGATCAATCCAGCGACTTCGGCCGTTGATGTTAATAGTGGATAGCTCATGAGAAGTTCAAGATTAGCTTGTGCGTAACGATTCTCTCTGTCCTGCAATCCGGCCCGTAGATCTGCCTCTAATAGTTCCGACCCTGACGCTTGCGACCGGGACAGAATAGGAGATACCGAGAAATAATGATCGGTATTGGCGGTGGAGACATATCCCTCCTTTGTTTGCTGCAGAAACACCAGAACATATTCGCCTGCGTTGACACCCAAAGCACCAGAGAGATTTGCCGGCGCGATGTCTTGTATAGTCCATTCGAGCGCAATACTCTGTAACGGCGGTCCCTTGTATACTCTTTGAACGTTGAGATCCATTACTAAGGTTCGGTGCCGAATTCGCTGGCCGTACCGTTCCTCGAACGCAGTGGCCTTCACGGTTACTCGCAGAACCTTTCCGCTGCAAACAACGTCAGAGGCATCAAAACTCCGAGAGATGTCTTGCGGAAACCGCGGCCTGACGATGTCCGCACATCCAGCAACTGTGCCAAACGAAACGACGACGCACAGCAGAAGGCACGACCAGAAACGAACGGTGAATGTGACAAGCTTAATGGCTTGTTTGACTAACGGTTGCATAGTTGTTGAAGTACTGAATATTCTCGTAGTTGACAATGACACCACCTTGTCCAGGGGTTGCACTTCCGGAGTACCACGTCTGATGAATAGTGAACACCAGTTGTGAACTCCCGGCAAACGGGGTGAATGACGCCGGATTGAGGCTAGAGTCAGCAGCACAGAATCCATCCTTGAACTTTGCGGCATCAGAATCGTAGCCGCCAGTGGTAGTGCCACCTGGAGATGGGCTTGGCCAGTTGTTGTTGGGGCTTGCAATCGAGTCCTGGCGAGAATCGAACATAATGGGGTATCTACTTCACTCAGGTAGCCCCTATAGGTTGTGGTTGGCCGTCGTCGCCTTAGCGAAGCCCTTCACCATCGACTTGTACGGCGCTGGTCCCACCGCTACGGCTTGCTCGGCGAGGCGCAGGAAGAGCTTT